>JAYRKO010000192.1:0-5546 GCA_041905745.1 Tagaea sp.
TTTCTCGTCGTCTACAGCCCGAAAGGCGAGGGCTATTTCTGCGCCGAGCCGGTCAGCAACTGCACGGACGCGTTCAATCTCGCGTCGGCCGGCCGGACGGATACGGGCATCGTCCGTCTCCCCGGCGGCCGGACCCTTACCACAACGACGATTTTCGAAGCAGGGATCAACGGAGGAAAGACATGAAAACGAGATCTTTCGTCAATTCGGCGCTCGTTGCCGGCGTGGTCGCTTTGGCGTCCGCCGCCGGTCCGGCGAGTGCACAGGTGGTCGTCTACAACACCGTCGGCACCAAGCTGATGCAGGCGTTCGTCGAGGGCTTCGAGAAGGCAAGCCCGGGCATCAAGGTCGACGTGATCAGCGGCGGCAGCGGCGAATTGCTGACGCGCATCAAGGCCGAAAAGAACCGCCCGCAGGGCGACGTGTTCGTCGGGCCCGATGCCGATGTGTTCGACGCCGAACTCGACCTCTTCGACAGCTACAAGTCGACCGAAGACGCAGCCTTCAATCCCGCCGTCGTGCACAAGGACAAGAAGTACTACGGCTTCTCGATGAACTTTCAGGCGTTCATCGTGAACACCAAGCTGATGCCGCTCGACAAGGCGCCGAAGAGCTGGACCGATCTCGCCAAACCGGAGTTCAAGGGCAAAGTTTTGATGGCGAACCCCGCGCAGTCGGGTTCCGCCTATTCGCAGATGCATCAGGTCATCTCGCTCTACAACTGGGACCTGATGGGCAAGATCGTGCAGAACTCGACATTCGTGACGAGTTCGCGACTGGTCTTCCAGAACGTCGCAAAGGGCGAGATCGCGGTCGGCCTGACGAGCGAATTCAACATCCTCGCCATGAAGCTGGACGGGCAGCCCGTCGACGGCGTCTATCCGACGGACGGCACGGCCCTGATCGTCGATGCCAGCGGCATCATCAAAGGCGGGCCGAACGCCGCCAACGCGCGCAAGTTCCTCGACTTCATCAACTCCAAGGCGGCGCACGAAATCCTCGTCGCGGTCGACAAGCGACGCTCGGCACGCAGCGACGTGGCGCCGCCGCAAGGTCTGCCGGCCATCGGCACGCTGAAGACGTTCCCCTACGATTCGGCCGCCGCCGCCAGCAAGCGGACGGAAAGCCTGGAGCGCTTCGACAAGCTCCTGGCAGCCAAGTAAAGTCGCCTCGAGGGCGATCGCGGGCGCGCAGCCCGCGATCGCCCTTTTCGTTTTCGGAGTTGGTTTCGATGCCCGGTTCGACGCTTGTCGTTCGCGATCTCGCGAAGAGTTTCGAGGTGGAAGGTCAGTCTTCCGTTGCGGTCGACGGCGTTTCGTTCGACGTCGCGTCGGGCGAATTTTTCACGATGCTCGGGCCGTCCGGATGCGGCAAGACGACGACGCTGCGGATGATAGCGGGGCTCGAATCCGTCACCGGCGGTTCGATCCAGTTCGAGGGGCGGGACTACACGTCCTATCCGGCGCAGCGCCGGAACATCGGCATGGTGTTCCAGTCGTATGCGCTGTTTCCCCATCTGCCGATCTTCGAGAACGTCGCCTACGGGCTTCGCCTTCGCGGACTGACGGGGGCGGAGATCGAGGCGCGCGTGAAGAAGACGCTCGACCTGCTCCGGCTCGGCCCGTTCGCGCGCCGCTTTCCGGCCGATCTGTCGGGCGGCCAGCAGCAACGGGTCTCGATCGCGCGCGCGCTCGTCTACGAGCCGGGAATGCTGCTGCTCGACGAGCCGCTCGCCAATCTTGACGCGAAGCTGCGCGTGCACATGCGCGAGGAGATCCGCCGCATCCAGCGCGAACTCGGCATCACGACGCTCTACGTCACGCACGATCAGGAAGAAGCGATGTCGGTGTCGGACCGGATCGCGGTTTTCGACCATGGGCGCATCCGCCAGGTCGGTCGACCGCAGGACGTGTACGACCGGCCGGCGGATCTTTTCGTGGCCGATTTCATCGGCAAGGCGAATTTCTTCAGGGGCATCGGCGACGCCTCGGGTGCCGCGCGGATCGGGCAGTCGACGGGCGTTGCCGCCGGGTTCGTCGCCGCGCTCGCACCGGCCGATGCCGCCGCGCACAAACTGGCCGCAGGGGAGGCCATCGTCATGGTGCGTCCGGAGCGTCTGATCCTTGCCCGTGCCGGCGAGGGGCTCGAAGCGCGCATCGTACGCATCCAGCATCTGGGACCCATCGTCCGCTATTCGCTGACGGCGCCCTCGGCATTGGGCGAATTGACGGTGGATGCGGGCCGCGAGGTCGCAGGACTGGGCGAGGGGGATTCGGGACGCCTTTCGTTCCAACCGGGCGACGCCCGCCTCTACGTCCCCGGCGGCAGCGCATGAACCCGCTTTCGCGCCGCACCGCCGATCCGACGGCACTTCTCGTCGGCGCGCTTGCGGTTGCGGCGGCACTTGTCCTGCTGGTCTATCCGATCGGCCGTGCGTCGCTGGTCGCGTTCGTGCGCAACGGGGCGGACATCGCGTTCGCCAATCTGACGTTCCTCAATTTCGAACGGTTCTTCATTTCGGCGAGCTACCAGCGCGCCTTCTGGAACTCGCTGTGGTCGGGCGCCCTTTCGACGGCGCTCGCGACGGCCCTTGCCCTGCCCATGGCCTACGCGGTCGCGCGCGTCGCGATCCCGATCCGGTCGCTGATCATGGCGATGTCGGTCGTCCCGCTGATCTCGCCGCCCTTCATCGGTTCCTATGCGTGGATCATGATGCTGGGCAACAACGGCATCATCACGCAGTTGCTGCGCACCTATGTCGGCATCGACCTGCCGTCGATCTACGGGCCGTTCGGCGTCGTGTTCGCGCTGGCGATGGGCTATTTCCCCTACGTCTTCCTCGTCGTGCAGGGTGCGCTCGCCGGTGGCGACCCGCATGTCGAGGAGGCGGCGCGCGTGATGGGCGCGTCGCGCTGGCACATCATCCGGACGATCACGATCCCGTCGGTCCTCCCGTCGGTCGCCGCGGGGATGCTGATCGTGTTCATCAAGGCCATCGGCGATTTCGGCGTGCCGTCGATCCTGGGCGGGGAGTTCCAGGTCCTGCCGACGCTGATCTACTACCAGATTCACGGCTTCCACAATCTGAGCGCGGCGTCGGCGATCGCGATGGTCAACGTCGCCCTGACGCTGGCGGCCTTGTGGCTTCTCGCGCGCATCAACCGGCGCCGGGCGCACGCGACGCTGACTGGAACGAGCCGTGCATCGGCGCGCCTTACGGGTTTGTGGGCGCGGATCTGGGCGAATGCATATACGTGGGCCCTGATTTTCGTCGCCGTTCTGCCGCAGATCGCGATCCTGTTCGCCTCGTTCGCGGAGGAGTGGCCGGGGACACTCCTGCCGACGCGTTACGGCTTCTCCCATTATGTCAGCGTGGCCGGGTACCTGACGCAGCCGATCTACAACAGTCTCGTGCTTTCCGGTGCCGCGACGGCCGTGTGCGTCGTGTTCGGCGCCGTCAGCGCCTACGCGGTGGTACGCAACAAGATCGTCGGCCGCTGGGCCGTCGATGCGATCATCATGCTGCCGTTCGTGCTTCCGGGGCTGGTGGTCGGCGTCGCCTACCTGACGGCCTTCAACGACGGTTGGCTCGTCCTTACGGGCACGGGGTCGATCATCGTACTGGCGTACTTCACCCGGCGTGTCGCCTTCATTTTCCGTTCGGCGTCGAGCGCAATTGGCCGCATCGATCCCAAGATCGAGGAAGCCTCGACGATCTGCGGGGCCGGATGGGGAACCACCATGCGCCGGGTCACGGCGCCCCTGATTGCGCCGGGCGTGTTCGCGGGCGCCATCCTCGTGTTCGCGACGCTGATCGGCGAAATCAGCGCCACGGTTCTGCTCTATTCCGCTCGCTGGAAGACCGTTTCGATCTCGATCTACGAATTCGTTCTCGGCGGCGAGCTTTACAGGGCGAGCGCGCTGGGGACGGTCGTGACGGCCATGACCCTCGTGCTCGTTCTCGTCGCGAGCCGGCTGGTCGGCCGCAACATGGCGGACATGTTCAAATGAACGGAAGCGATATCGCAGATCGTCTGGATTTCGCGCGTGTCCTCGGGGGCGAGGCGGCCGCGATGGCGCGCGACTATTTCGGCCGGATCGGGGAAATCCAGGTTTCCCGCAAAGGTCTGCAGGACGTGTTGACGGAAGCCGACGGCGCGATCGAGCGCCACCTTCGCGCGCGGATCGAAGCCGCTTTTCCGGGCGACGACGTTCTGGGCGAAGAAGAGGGTGGGGAACCCCGGGGTCGGACTTGGGTCGTCGATCCGATCGACGGAACGTCGAATTTTGCGCGCGGACTGCCTCATTTCTGCGTCTCCATCGCGTTCGTCGCCGATGGCGCCACGCAGATCGGCGTCATCGACGACCCGATCGGCGGCACGCAATATTGGGCGCACCGCGGGGGCGGCGCCTTTCGCGACGGCAAGCCCATCCGGACCGCCGGCACGGACGATCCGCACCTTGCGATGGCCGATATCGGCTACTCGCGGCGCCGGCCGACCGACGACTATGTCGCGTGCGTGAAGCGCTTTCTGGCGGCGGGCTACGACGTGCGGCAGGCCGGTTCGGCCGCCCTCGCGCTGGCGCAGGTGGCCGACGGTCGCATCGACATGTTCTTCGAGTGCCACCTTTATGCGTGGGACGTCCTTGCCGGCGAGCTTCTCGTGCGGGAAGCCGGCGGCGTGACGAGCGGCTTCCTTGGCGGCGCGGGCGCACTCTCGCAAGGTGGGCCGATGCTGGCCAGCGCCGCAAATCTCTGGCCGTCATGCGTTTCCCTGATCGGCGAGCACCTTCTCGCGCGCTAGGTCCGCCGTGGTTTTTCGGCGGTACGACTTGCGCTATGTTCACACCGATGCTTCGAGGTGCGGGAAATCAGCCGATCGATCCAGGCGCAATCAGGAGCGACCGGCTTCTCCGGGCGCTGTCCTATTGGCAGAAGATAAAAGGCGATCGTCCGGCGCCCGACCGCGCGGATTTCGATCCGATCGAGATTCCCGACATCATGCCGCATGTGGTGATGTGGGATGCGGTCCCGCCGAACGGCTTCCGGTGCCGTCTTGCCGGCACGAAGATGGTCGAGATCCACGGCCGCGAGCTGACCGGTCTGGACATGGCGAAATTCCACGGCGCGTTCAACGCGATGATCCAGCCCGAGTACGAGGGCGTCGTACAGACCGGCATTCCGCACTACGTCGAAAGAAGCCTTTTTTGGATGCACCGCGACTATCGCAGCTATGCCCGGCTGCTGCTGCCCTTCACCAACGGCGGCCCCGCGATATCGATCATCGTCAACGTCTCGCACTTCGACGCGACGTGACCTCGCTTTTCACGCGGGCTTGAGGCGGGCGAGGGTGGCGTGCAGCCGACGTGGTCGATATAGGTCTATTTTCTTGACAACGTCAGGAATATATATTTAATAACTTCCCGTTATGCGGGCAGATGGATTAAATCATGCAGACGGCGCGACGACCTCGAAACACGTTACCTCCATTCGGAGTCAACGGGTTGCGAGGTTACCGTCGCCTGTTGTCGCGCGCCTTCTAGGC
>JAYRKO010000193.1:0-5538 GCA_041905745.1 Tagaea sp.
ATTTCCAGCGTTTCGACCCGCCGCCGACCGCCGCATCTGGCCGGCGGAATGTGGCGATATGCGGGCGGCGGCGGTGCCTTTGACAGCCCCGTGCGCACCGGCTCATATACGCCGACAAGCCGTCGGGACCGCTTGAGGCTCCCCCATTCGCACGAGGAACGCCACGATGATCCGTCTTTCGCGCCGCGCCGCCGTTGCCGGAGCGTTCGCTTCCCTGTCGGCACCGGCCGTGCTGCGCGCGCAGGCGCTGCGCAAGACATCGGTCGGCGTGCTGCGCCTGTCGTCGTCCGGCCCGGTCTTCATCGCGGCCGAGCGCGGCTACTGGCGCGAGGCAGGGCTCGACGTCGAGCTCAAGTATTTCACGGCCGCCCAGCAGGTGCCCGTGGCGGTCACCTCGGGTGACGCCGAGTTCGGTGTCACCGGCCTGACGGCGGCGTTCTTCAATCTCGCCGGCAAGGGAGCCCTCAAGATCGTCGCCTCGCAGAGCCGAGAGGCGAAGGGCTACCCGCTCGTCGCCTACATGGCGACCAACGCGGCCTACGAAAAGGGCTTCCGGTCGGTCAAGGATTTCGCCGGCAAACGCGTGGGCATCACGACGACGGGCTCCACGTTCCACTACGAGCTGGGCCTGCTGGCGAAGAAGTACGGATTCGACATGGGCACGGTCACGCTCGTGCCGCTCCAGACGCTTCCCAACATGCAGGCGGCCTTCAAGGGCGGCCAGGTCGATGCGATCCTCGCGCCCGTCACACTCGCCCGCGCGCTCGTCGCCGACAACGCCGGCAAGATCCTCGCCTGGGCGGGCGACGAAACGCCCTGGCAGCTCGGCGCGCTGTTCACGAGCCCGCGCGCCATCGCAGAGAAGCGCGACACGGTCGAGCGGTTCATCCGCGGCTATCTGCGCGGAACCGCCGACTTCAACGCGGCGTTCAACCGGCGCGACGCGGCCGGCAACGAACTGCGCGGCACCGATTTCGCCGAAACGATCGCCGTCGTCGCGCGCTACGTGCAGCAGTCGCCCGAACTCGTCGCCGTGGGCCTGCCTTTCGTCGACGCGCAGGGCCGCCTCGATGTGGGCGACATCTACAGCCAGATCGCCTTCTGGCAGCAGGCCGGGCTTGTGGGCAAGGACGTGAACGGCAAGGACATCGTCGATCTCAGCTTCGTGCGCGGCCACACGAACGTGCCGCAGAACTGACGTGCGTCTCGTTTGCGAACGCGTCGCGCACCGTTACGGCGCGCTCGACGTCCTCGACGGAATCGATCTCGCGGCCGACGACGGGGAATGCCTCGCGGTCGTGGGCCCCTCAGGCTGCGGGAAATCCACGCTGCTCGGCATTCTCGGCGGGTTGATCGCGCCGTCGGCGGGCCGCGTGTTCGTCGAAGGCGCGCCGCCGACGGGTTCTCTCAATCCCATCACCTACGTCTTCCAGGACTTCGCGCTGCTGCCGTGGCGCACAGTCGCCGCCAACGTGGCGCTGGCGCTCGAACATCATGCGTTGGGTGCGGACGAGCGCGAGGCGCGCGTGGCCGACGCGCTTGCGCGCACCAGCCTGTCGGATTTCCGCGACGCGTTTCCCAAGCAGCTTTCCGGCGGCATGCGCCAGCGCGTGGGGATCGCCCGCGCGCTGGCGGTCGGGCCGGCTGTCCTGCTGATGGACGAGCCGCTGTCCGCGCTCGACGCGCAGACGCGCGAGCTGCTGATGGAGGACTTCCGGAACCTCTGGCTCGCCGCGCGCACGACGACCGTCTACGTCACGCACAATCTGCACGAGGCGCTGCGCCTCGCCGACCGGATCTGCGTGCTGTCGCGCCGGCCGGGCCGCATCAAGGAAATCGTCGCGGTGGACATCCCGCAGATCGAGCGCGCCACACCCGCCGCCGCCGGCGCCATGGCCACACTCGCCGACCGGCTGTGGGCAGCCGTGCGCGCCGAGGCGAAGGACGCCGAGCGCGAGGTGGCCGATGTCTGAGCGCCGGCCAGTCTCGTTCCGCGGCGGCGGCTTCGCGCCGGTGCCGGTGCGCTATGCCGCGGCGGCGGGGTTCGCGGTGCTACTGGCGCTATGGGAATTTTCGGTGCGCGCGGGCTTCGCCTCGCCATTGTTCCTCCCGGCTCCCAGCTCGGTCCTGTCAGCGCTGGACGAGCTGTGGCGCGCGGGCACGCTGTGGCAGCACGTGTCGGAAAGCCTGGTGCGTCTCGCCGGCGGCTGGGTGCTGGGGACGGCGGCGGGCCTCGCCGCCGGCCTTGCGATGGGCGTGTGGTCGCTCGGCCGGTCGATCGGCGTGCCGCTCGTCTCGGCCCTTTTCCCGATCCCGAAGATCTCGCTGCTGCCGCTGCTGATCCTGTGGCTGGGGATCGGCGAGGCCTCGAAGATCGCGACGATCGGGCTTGGCGTCTTCTTCCCGACGGCCATCGCGACCTATACGGCCATCGACGCGGTGCCGCGCAACCTGATCCGCATGGCGCAGAGCTTCGGCCTGCCGCCGGGCGACGTCTTGCGCAAGATCGTGCTGCCCGGCGCCCTGCCGGGCATCCTGGCAGGCTTCCGGATCAGCACGTCGATCGCACTCATCCTGCTGGTATCGGCCGAAATGATCGGTGCCCAATACGGGATCGGCGCCTTCGTGCTGCAGGCCGGCAACCTGATGCTGACCGACCAGCTGCTGGCCGGCGTGCTGCTGATTTCCCTTCTGGGGCTTGCGCTTGGTGCAGGCCTGACCCGCCTCGAACGCCGGCTGCTGCGCTGGCGCTGAGACACCTTTTTTGCGGCGCAATTTGGGCGTATTGAAGCCACTGCCTTCTCGACTCGGGGGAGTCGCGCGGGGGCAAGGTGGGGAAACCCGGATCGAGTCTTAAGCGAAAGTCGACGGGCGCGGCGCGCGCCTTCGAACATTACGGCACATGATCGAAATCGGCATTGTCGGGGGCGGCCCGGGTGGCCTCATGGCCGCGCGCTTTCTGCGCGACAAGACGGCAGGTGCCGTCCGTATCACGATCCTCGAAGCGGACGCGCGAACGGGCGGCAAGCTCGTCACGCGACGCTTCCCGCAAAGCGGCGTGCCCTACGCCTGTGGCGTCGCAGAGATCTACGACTATTCGGCGCTTGGCCCCGATCCCCTGGCGGACCTCATCCGCATGTACGGTCTCGACAGCCGGCCGATGGGGTCGCGCACATTCGTCGTCGACGGCCATGTGATGCCCGACGACGCCGCGATTGCGCGCGCGCTCGGCCCGGCGGCGGCGGCCGCGATCGATGCCTTCCGTCGGCGCTGTGCGGCGGCGATCTCGCCGGCCGAGTATTACGAAGGACATGCCGATACCCCGGCCATGCGCGCGCTCGCGCGGACCGACGCGCAGGAATATCTCTACGCGCACGTCGCCGACGATGCGGCGCGTCGCTTCCTGCGCGCCGGCGCCCACAGCGACATCGCGGCACCCTGGCACAAGACCAATGCGCTCAATGCCGTGCGCAACGTGCTGATGGATGTCGACGGCTATATCGAGCTTCGCTCGATCGACGGCGGCGTGGCTCGGTTGACCGACGCGCTTGCCGACGATCTGCGGGCAAAGGGGATCGAAATCCGTCCGGGGGCGCGTGCCACGCGCATCGGCCGGACCGCCGGAGGACGCTATCGCGTCGCGCTTGCGACGGCCGAGGGGCCCGGCGAAGCAACCTTCGACGCCGTCATCGTGGCGTTGCCGCTCTCTGCCCTCTCGCAGGTCGAATGGGAGGGCGCGGAACTCGAAGCGGCGATGACGCGCCATGTCGCGTTCTTCGACCAACCCGGTCATTACCTGCGCGTCTCGGTCCTTTTCGATCGCCCCTTTTGGCGCGATGCGATCCGGGACGATTGGTGGATCAGCGACGCGTTCGGCGGCTGCTGCGTCTACGACGAAAGCGCGCGCTCGGCATGCGACGGCAAGGGCGTGCTGGGCTGGCTCATCGCCGGCAACGCGGCGCTCGAACTCGCCAACCTCGACGACGCGACGATCGTCGCGCGCGCGCTCGACAGCCTGCCGCCGCCGGTGCGCGGCGGGGCCGCGTCGATGCGCGAAGCGGCGGTGCATCGCTGGCTTTCGTCGGTCAACGCCGTGCCCGGCGGCCGCGAGGATCGCGAACTGCACGCCAACCATGTGCCCGAGCCCGGCGGCCATCCGGGCCTGTTCGTCGTCGGCGACTACATCTTCGATTCGACGATCAACGCGGTTCTCGATTCGGCCGATGCGGCGAGCGACTTCGCCCTCGACCCGATCGTGCGGTTGAGCCGACCCGAACGGCCCGCGCGCCGCATCGGCCCCAAACATTTCGCCGACTATCGCGGCATCGGTCCCTATGCCGAGGCGTGGAAGCGCTTCCCCGACCCGAAGACGCTTGTGCGGCTGATGCGGGCAGTCTGGCGGCTCGACGGTGCGTTCCGGCTGCTGGACGCCGGATCGGCCTGCGGCTTCGGCGTCGCGGGCTTCCGTGCCGAAGGTATCGACGCGCGCGGCGTGGAGAACAACCGGGCGATCCTGGCGCTTACGCCGGCGGAAATCGCGCAATGGAACGGCGAGGGCGACGTGCGCGATCTGCCGTTCGAGGACGGCGCGTTCGACATCGTCTACGAGACCTGTCTTGCGCATCTGCCGGACGCGACGCTGCCCGATGCGCTGGCCGAACTGCGGCGCGTCGCGCGGCGCGGCGTGTTTTTCGGGTCCGTCACGGCCGAACTCGCGTTCCACAATCTGCCGCGCTACCGGCTTGCGGACGCCGTGCCGCGCTTGCGCGGCTACTGGGAATGGACCGAACATTTCCGCGAGGCCGGATTCGCGCCGGCTCTGGAAGATCCGGCGCTGCTCGCCCGGCTGTGGGAGGATGTCGTGAATTCCGGCTACGGCCCGACGGTCTGGTTCGAAGACGCGGAATGCCTGCGGCACTGCTTCTACGCGACCGCCGACTGATCGCCCGCCATGGAAAAGAAGGCGGGAAAACCGGAAGATGAGGACGACGCGCTCGACGACGAGGACGAGCTCGACGACAGCGAGGAGTCGGAAGACGAGGACGAGCCGAGCGAAGCCGAGCGGCTGAATTTCTCGTTTGCCGACGCGCGCGCGTCGATCGCCGCCTTCGGCAGCTTCCTTCGGCCCTACCTGTTCCGGCGGCCGCGCGCGCTGACGATCCTCGCGGCCCTCGTTCTGGCCGAAGCGACGTTCCACGTCGCGTTTCCGCTGAGCCTCAAGTTCCTCGTCGATTCCGTCCTCGACGACGAGCGTTGGGACACGCTTGCGCTGCTGCTCGGCCTGCTGGCCGGCCTCGGCGGGCTTGCAGCCGTGGCGATGGTGGCGGGCGAGTGGCTGAACGCGCGCATCTGCGCCGAAGCCATGGCGCGCGTGCGCCAGGACCTGTTCGACCGGATCCAGCGCGTCAGTCTCGGCTACATCGACCGGACGCAGTCGGGGCGCATCATGTCGCGCCTGTCGAACGACGTTCACACGATCGACGAGGTCGTGATGCACGGCATCGATTGGGGCGTGCTGCCGTTCGTGGAACTGGTGGG
>JAYRKO010000194.1:0-5536 GCA_041905745.1 Tagaea sp.
CCGCTTTCCTTTTCGTTCCCTGGCAACTTCAGGAAGACGGCTTCTTCGGCTTCGGCTGGCTGTCGTCCTATCCCGACGACCTGACATCCTCCGCATTCTTCTACGCGCTGGGCGAGCGGCGCTGGCTTTGGGGCGTATTCGCCGCCGTGCTTGCGGGCGGGGCGTCGCTTCTGTTCGATCGCGCCGACCCGCGCTTCGGCCGGACGCTGATCGCGGCTGGCGTCGTGGGCATCGTCTACACGCTGGGGCAGGGGTTCGCGGTCGGCCTGCGCGGTCTCGAATGGCCGTGGCTCGTCGCGATCGTCGGTCCCGTCGACACGCAGCAGTTCGGGTTCGGCTGGGGGGCGGTGATCGTCCTTTCGGCGTTTCTCGTCTGGGTCTCGATGGGCATCGCGGCGCTCGGTCAGTTCCGCGGCGATGCGTTCGTCTCGGGTGGTGTGGTCATCTCGTCCGCCCTCATTCTCGCTTTCGTCTTCTATCCGATCGCCACGATGCTCGCGGGTGCCGCGACCGACGAGGAAGGCAATGCGGTGCTCGAGATCTTCCTGCGCCGCGTGTTTGCCGACGACATCTGGAGCCTCGCTTGCCTGACCGGCGGCCCGCGCTGCGGCGTCATGTTCAACACGGTGGTGATGGGGGCGCTGACGGGCGTCCTGTCGACGCTGATGGGGCTCGGTTTCGCGCTGGTGGCGGTGCGCACCCAGTTCCCCTACCGCAAGGCGATGCGCGCGCTGACGATCCTTCCGATCATCACGCCGCCCTTCGTGATCTCGCTCGCCATCGTCGTGCTGTTCGGCCGCACGGGCATCGTGACCGGCTTTCTCGAAACCGTTTTCAGCATTCCGCCCACGCGCTGGATCTACGGCCTGCCGGGCATCATCCTGTCCCAGCTGCTCGCGCAGATCCCGGTGGCCTTCCTCGTGATGATCGGCGTGGTCGAGGGCATCAGCCCGTCGCTGGAGGAAGCCTCGCAGACGCTCGGCGCCTCGCGCTGGCAGACCTTCCGCACGGTGACTTGGCCGCTGCTGCGCCCCGGCCTCGCCGCGGCGTTCCTGCTGGGCTTCGTCGAAAGCCTCGCGGATTTCGGCAACCCGCTCGTCCTCGGCGGCAACTACGACGTCCTTTCGACGAAGATCTTCTTTGCCATCGTCGGCGCCCAGCACGACCCGGGTCGCGCCGCCGTGCTGGCGATCCTGCTGCTGACGCTGACGCTGGGCGCCTTCTGGATCCAGCTGCGCTGGCTCGGCCGGCAGAGCTACGTGACCGTCACCGGCAAGGGCGATTCCGGCCTGGCGGCCGAGCTGCCGCCCACGCTGCGCCGCGTGTTCTACTGGACGACGATCCCGTGGGCGGTGTTCACGCTCGTCACCTACGCGATCATTCTCGTGGGCGGCTTCGTGCACGATCTCGGCCGCTTCGACATGACCTTCACCTGGCGTCACTATCTCGACGCCTTCCGGGTCGAGAAGCTCGATCGCGGCCTGTTCTTCTCCGGTTCGGCCTGGGATTCGCTGTCGACGACGCTGCAGGTGTCGGCGGTCTCGGCACCGCTCACCGCCGCGCTGGGCCTGCTGGTGGCCTATCTCCTCGCGCGCCAGCGTTTCGCCGGCCAGCGCAGCTTCGAATTCATGACGATGCTGTCCTTCGCGATCCCGGGCACGGTCGTCGGCGTTTCCTACATCCTCGCCTTCAACGTCCCGCCCATCGAGATGACGGGCACGGGCCTGATCCTCGTGATCTGCTTCGTCTTCCGCAACATGCCGGTGGGCGTGCGCGCGGGCATGGCGGCGCTCGCCCAGATCGACAAGAGCCTCGACGAAGCGTCCTTCACGCTAGGCGCCCGCACGGGCCAGACCGTATGGCGCGTCGTGATGCCGCTGCTGCGGCCGGCGATCGTCGCCACGCTCGTCTTCTCGTTCGTCCACGCGATGACGGCCGTTTCGGCGATCATCTTCCTGACGAGTGCGCGCTACAATATGGCGACGGCCTACATCGTCAATCGCGTCGAGGCGGGCGAATACGCACTCGCCATCGCCTACTCGACCGTTCTCATCCTCGTGATGGCGCTTGCCATCGCACTCATCCAGCTCGCCGTCGGCAAGCGACAGCTCGGGCGCCGCGGCCAGCAGGCCGCGTCGTTCGGCGGCCATTGAGGTTCCGATGACCAAGAGTTTCAAGAAGGGGCCGGCCTCGGTCGAATTCCGCAACGTCGTGAAGCGCTATGGCTCGGTCGTAGCGGTCGACAACGTCTCGTTCAAGGTCGAGCCCGGTACGCTCGTCACGCTGCTGGGGCCCTCGGGTTGCGGCAAGACGACGACGCTGCGCCTCGTGGCGGGCCTCGAGATCGCCAGCGAAGGCCAGATCCTGATCGGCGGCGAGGACGTGACGCGCCTTTCGGCGGCCGACCGCGACGTGTCGATGGTCTTCCAGTCGTACGCGTTGTTCCCGCACATGAACGTCATCGACAACGTCGCCTACGGCCCGACGGTGCAGGGCCATCCGAAGGAGAAGGCGCGCGAACTTGCGCGCGAGAAGCTGGCGCTGGTCGGTCTCAAGGGCTACGACGAACGCCTGCCGTCCGAACTTTCGGGCGGACAGCAGCAGCGCGTGGCCGTCGCCCGCGCGCTGACGCTCGAACCGCAGGTGCTGCTGTTCGACGAGCCGCTCTCGAATCTCGACGCCAAACTGCGTCGGCGCGTGCGCGAGGACATCCGCGACCTCCAGCGCGATCTGAATCTCACGGTCGTCTACGTGACGCACGACCAGCAGGAAGCACTGGCCGTTTCCGACCGCGTCATCGTCATGTCGAACGCGAAGATCGCGCAGGCGGGCTCGCCGCGCGAACTCTACGAATCCCCGGTCAGCCTTTTCGTCGCCGACTTCATGGGCGATTCGAACATCGTCGATGCGACGGTCGAGAAATCGGCCGGCCCCTCGGCCAGCGTCCGGGTGGGCGAGGTCCTGCTCGAGCTGCCTTCGCGCGGCCTCACGGCAGGCCCGGCGAAGGTCGCCATCCGGCCGGAAGCGCTGGCGCTGACGCTCGCCAAGCCTGCGGGCGGTGCGCTTGCCGGCAAGATCGCCAAGGCGGCGTATCTGGGCACGCACATGGAATATACGGTGACGACGTCGGTCGGCGAGCTGTTCGTCGTCGACAAGAACGTCGCCGAGCCGAAGCCGCCGGGTGGCGATGCATGGCTCGGGCTGACCCGCGTGGGCGTCTCGCTCGTCCCGCGCGGCTGACGCTTCCGCCGGCCGCGGCGAACCGGCTAAGCTTCGCCCGATGGCCTTTTCACCCCTCGACTCGCGCCTGCTCGGCGGGCTTTTCGCGTCGCCCGCGATGGCGGCCGTTTTCGACGACCGCGCCACGCTTGCCGCCATGCTGCGCATCGAAGCCGCACTCGCGCGCGCCGAGGCGGCGCAGGGGCTGGCGCCGGCAGCGCTCGCTTCCGCGATCGAGGCCGTCGCCCCCGAAAGCCTCGATATCGACGCGATCGGTCGGGCAACCGCGATATCGGGCGTGCTGCCGATCCCCTTTTTGAAGGCGCTGCAGAGCCGACTGCCCAAGGACCTGGAACCGGCGCTGCATTTCGGCGCGACCACGCAGGACGTGGCCGACAGCGCGCTCGCCTTGCAGATGCGCGCGGGCTTCGACCTGCTCGCGGCCGATCTGGCGGCAACGCTCGATGCCCTCGCCGGGCTCGCCGAAAGGCATGCCGGCACGCCCTGCATCGGCCGGACCTACGGCCAGCATGCGGCACCCGTTTCGTTCGGTTTCAAGGTCGCGGTCTGGGCGGCGGGGATTGCGGACGTCGCGGCCCGTCTGCCGGACATCCGCGCCACGGCTTGCCGCGCGCAGCTCGGCGGCCCGGTGGGCACGCTTGCCGCACTCGGCGCCAAGGCGGATGCGGTCGTCGACGCCTTCGCCGCCGAACTCGGCCTCGGGCGGCCGGCGATCGCCTGGCACGTGCGGCGTGCGGGCGTCGCCGCCGCCGGCCAATGGCTGGCGCTGTTGTGCGCGGCCTTGGCCAAGATGGCGACGGACATCGTCCATCTCGCCTCGACCGAAGTGGGCGAGGTCGCCGAGCCATATGTTCCCGGGCGCGGCGGCTCGTCCGCCATGCCGCACAAGCGCAACCCCGTCGCGGCGACCGTCATTCTCGCCAATGCGCAGGCGGCTCAAGGTCACGCGGCGGCACTGCTCGCCGGCGTTCCGGCCGCGCACGAGCGTCCGCCGGGCGCCTGGCATGGCGAATGGCTTTCGCTTGCCTCGCTTTTCGGTCTTGCGTCGGGAGCGTGCCTGCATGCGCGCGCCCTGGCCGAGGGGCTCGTCGTCGATGCCGGCGCGATGGCGCGCAATATCGGCCTGACGCGGGGTCTCGTCTTCGCCGACGCGGCGTCGGCGGCCTTGGCGCCGAAGATGGGGCGCGCACCGGCGCATGCGGCCGTCGAGGCCGCCGCCACGCGCGTGCGCGAATCCGGCGGTACGCTGCGCGAGGCGCTTTCGGGCCTGCTCGACGACAAGGCACTCGACACCGTCTTCGATCCGGCGCCGGCCGTCGCGGCCGCGGCGGCGCGCGTCGGACCTGCGCTCGGCGAAATTCGGGCCTGCGTCGCGCGGCTCAAGTCCTGACGACCCGAGGGAATCCGGCAATGCCCCTGATCGAGACGAACGGCACGAAGCTTTTCTACGATTTCACCGGGGCGGCGGACGGCCCGGTGATCGTCTTCTCGAACTCGCTCGGCACGACGCTGGAGATGTGGGATCACGTCGTGCGCGAGCTTGCACCGAGCTATCGCTGCCTGCGCTACGACACTTGCGGCCACGGCCGGGCGCCCGCGCGCGCGGGCGAGGTCACCGTGCGCATGCTGGCCGACGATCTGGCCGGCCTTATGGATGCGCTGGGAATTTCGCGCGCGCATGTGGTGGGCCTGTCGCTGGGCGGGATGACCGCGCAGTCGCTGGCGATCCACCATCCGGACCGGGTTGCCAACCTCGTACTCATGGCGACGGCCCCCTATCTGCCGCCGCCGGAGAACTGGCACGCGCGCGCCGAGGCCGTGCGCATGGGCGGCATGGGCGCCATCGTCGATGCGGTCATGCAGCGCTGGTTCACGGGCGCCGTCGATCCGGCGCGACTTGCCTGGTATCGCGGGCTGTTTCTGGGCATCGATCCGGCGGGCTACGCGGCCGCGTGCGGCGCCATCGCGTCGATGGATCTGCGCGCGGCCCTCAAGCGCATTCAGGCCTCGACCCTTGTCGTTGCGGGCGCGGACGATCCGGTGACGGATGTCGCCATGTCGCGCGATCTTGCCGCCGCCATTGACGGTGCGCGACTTGCGGTCGTCGAGCGCGCATCGCACCTGCTGGCGATCGAACGTCCGGTCGAGACGGCGGCCTTGCTGCGCGCCTTCCTGCCCGAGATGGCGCCGGGCGCGGATGCCGCGTTCCAGGCGGGGCTTGCCAACCGCAAGGCGGTGCTGGGCGTCGACCACGTGCAGCGTTCGCTGGCGGCGGCCGGGCCCTTCGCGCTGCCGT
>JAYRKO010000195.1:0-5529 GCA_041905745.1 Tagaea sp.
ACGGGGAAGGAAGAATGCCCGAACTGACCCATATGTCGGTCGCCGAACTGCTTGCCGGCTATGCGCGCAAGACGTTCTCCCCGGTCGACGTCGCCAAGGCGTGTTTCGCCCGGATCGCGCGACTCGATCCCACCTTCAACGCCTTCTGCCTCGTGGACGAGGAAAGCGCACTTGCGGCCGCGAAGGCTTCGGAAGCGCGCTGGACGCGCGGCACGCCGAGCGGCACGCTCGACGGCGTTCCGGTCACCATCAAGGACCTGCTGCTGACGAAAGGCTGGCCGACGCTGCGCGGTTCGCGCCTCGTCGCGCGCGAGCAGGCGTGGGACGAGGATGCGCCGGCAGTCGCGCGCCTGCGCGAGCAGAACGCGGTGCTGCTCGGCAAGACGACGACGCCGGAATTCGGCTGGAAAGGGATCGGCGATTCGCCGTTGACCGGCATCACGCGCAATCCGTGGAACGCCGCGAAGACGGCCGGCGGCTCGTCGGCCGGGGCCGCCGTGGCGGCGGCGTTGGGCATGGGCGCCCTGCATATCGGCACCGACGGCGGCGGATCGATCCGCATGCCGGCGGGCTTCTGCGGCATCTTCGGCCTGAAGCCCACCTACGGGCGCGTGGCGGCGCACCCGGCCTCGCCCGCGGGCCTGCTCGCGCATATCGGGCCGATGACGCGCGGCGTCGACGACGCGGCGCGGATGATGGAAACGATCGGCCGGCCCGATGCGCGCGACGTGTTCTCGTTGCCGGTCGACGGCGGGTCGTGGCTGCTCGATCTCGAGAAGGGTGTCGCGGGTCTGCGCGTCGGCTACAGCCCGCGCCTTGGCGCCGCGTCGGTCGATCCGGAAATCGCGGCGGCGACGGACGGGGTGGCGAAGCTGCTCGCCGACCTCGGCGCGATCGTCGAGCCGGCCGAACCCGAGATGGGCGATCTGCGCGAAGCCTTCTACCGTCTGTGGACGGCCGGTCTCGCGCGCCCGCTGCTTGCGCAGCCGCGCGAGCGCTGGCGCGAGTGCGACCCCGGCCTCGTCGCGACGACGGAGGCGGGAGAGCGCTGGACGGCGCAGGAATTCCTTGCCGCCGACGCGATCCGCATGCGCGCGTCCGAGGCCCTCGCGCGCTTCCACCGGCGCTACGACCTGCTGCTGACGCCGCAATTGCCGATCACGGCGTTCGCGGCCGGGCAGGACGTCGCGACGCCCGACCAGACCTACTGGATCGACTGGACGCCCTTTACCTACCCCTTCAACATGACGCGCAATCCTGCGGCAAGCGTGCCGGCCGGGATGCATTCCGACGGCCTGCCGATGGCCATCCAGCTCGTCGGTCGCTATTTCGAGGATCGAACGGTCCTTCGCGCCGCGCGGGCGATCGAGCGCGCGCGTCCGTGGAAAATGCCTGCGCCATGAACCGGTCTTGGCCATGCCCGCTCTGACAGGGCGGCGCGGCGTCCTCGCGCTTGCGGCGACGCAGATCGCCGGGTGGGGCTCGACCTATTTCATTCCGGCGATGCTGGCGACGTCCATATCGGCCGATCTCGGCATGCGACCGGCCTCGGTCTATGCGGGCGTGACGATCCAGCTGGTCGTGGGCGCATTTGCAGGATCCGCGATCGGCCGGCATGTCGACCGCCACGGGCCGCGCACGATGCTGATGGCCGGTTCGGCCTGCATGGCGGCCGGTCTCTTCTGCCTCGGGCTGGCGGGCGGCCTTGCCGGCTTCGTCGCGGCGTGGGCGATCATGGGCCTCGGCATGCCGATGGTGCTGATCCAGACGCCGTTCGCAGCCGCGGCGATGCTCGTGCCGACAGCGGCGCGCCGGGCGATCGGGCTGATGACCCTGATCGGCAGCCTGACGACGGTCGTGTTCCTGCCGCTGATGGCCGTCCTCGACGGCGTGCTCGGATGGCGGGGCATCTGCTTCCTGTTCGCGGCCGTGCAGGCCTTCGTCTGCATTCCGCTGCACGCGACCATCCGCGCGCAACCCGTGCCGCGCGATGTGCCCGGTGCCGGCGGCGTTGCGGCCGCGGACGGGATCGCCGATCCGGTGCGGCGGCGAAACGCGTTCTGGGCGATGGCGGTGGCCTTCTCTGCCGTCGGCTTCGTGACGTGGGGGCTGCCGATCCATCTCGTCGACATCGCGCTCGCCTACGGCCAGCCGGCGGCGGTCAGCGTCCTGGTCGGCGCGATCATGGGGCCGGCGCAGCTCGCGGCGCGCGCCATCGAATCCGCCTTCGGCCAGCGCGTGCCGATCCTGCGGCTCGGCTACTACAGCCTGCTGACGATCCTGGCGGCGCTGGCGCTGCCGCTGATGTTCGGCGGGACGGCGACGATGCTGATGGCGATGGTGATCGGCTACGGGCTGGGGGCCGGCGTCAACACGATCGTGCGCGCGATCGCCCCGCTCATGGTCTTCGGGCGGTCGGGCTACGCGACGGTGCTGGGCAAGCTCGGCATCCCGCTCAATCTCGTGTTCGCGACCGCACCCTTCGCGATCGCCGAGGCGATCGAACTGGGCGGGCCGGCGGCGGGCGTGGCGCTGTGCGCGGGCGTGATCGTCGTCTCGATCGCCGGGATCTCCGTCCTGCGCAAGATCGCGGGGCCGGCAGGCGGGGCCTAGGCGGGTCCGCCTTTCCACTCCAGCAACGCGCGCGCGGCAATGGCGGCGTGCGCGAGCACGTGGAAGCGATTGCCGGCGACCATGTCGGCGATCTCCGCGTGCGTCAGGCGCAGGATCTCCTGCTCCTCCAGATCGCCGGAATCGGGTTCGGCCACCTGCCGGCAGCCGAGTGCCAGGAACATGTGGCACATCGCGCCGCGCACGTTGGCGCCGGTGATGTAGCCGCCCAGCGGCACGAGACGTTCCAGCGAATGGCCGGTCTCTTCCAGAAGTTCGCGCCGTGCCGCGACGTCGGGCGTCTCGCCGGCGTCGATGCCGCCGCCCGGGAAGCCCACGACGATGTCGCCCGCCCCGTGCCGGTAGCTGCGGATCGCGAGCACGCGACCGTCCGCCAGCACGGGGAACAGCATCGAATAATCCGGCAGAAGGACGCGATGGAAGCTTTCGACGATCCGGCCGTCGGGCAGTTCGATCCGGTCGTCGACCACGCGGATCCAGGGCGGCGACGAATAGACCTCGCGCGACGCGAGCGTCTTCCAAAGGCGCTTCTTTTCCATCGGTTCAGACCGCGAGCGCGGCCGACCAGGGGCTCATCACGTCCGACATGCCCGACTTGCCGCCGGTCGCCGGATCGACGAGAACGGCCGACGGGCAGGCGTAGTTCGCCGGGAAGATCGTGTGCTCGCTCGCCTTGACCGAAAAGCGCGCGGCGAGCGCTGTCTGCACGTCGAGCGGCAGGCGCGGATCGTATTCGACCATGTCGCCGCCAGAGACGTCGATGCGCGGATGGTGGAAGGCGGTCGGCAGGTCCATGCCGTGATCGACCACGAACGACAGCAACTGCGCGACCGCCGGCAGGATGCGCCGTCCGCCCGAAGCGCCCACGGCGAACCAACCCTTGCCGTCCTTCGAAACGATGGTCGGGCACATGTTGGTGAGCGGCCGCTTGCCGGGCGCGATGGAGTTCGGCCGGCCGGGGCGCGGATCGAACCACATGATGCCGTTGTTCATCAGGATGCCGGTGCGCGGCAGCACGAGACGGCTGCCGAACGACGACAGCAGCGTCTGGGTCAATGCCACGATGTTGCCGTGCCGGTCGACGACGTTGAGATGCGTCGTGCTCGTCGCCGGGCCCGAAGCGGCGGGCGTGCCGGCAAGCCGCTCGGCATAGGCGGTGCGCAGCGCGTCGGCGTAGGCGACAAAACTGGCGGCATCGGCGCCGAATGGCCGGAACACGACCGGTTCGAGAAGCTGCAGGACGCGTGCGAGCGTGGGCCCCGCCGTGCCGACGGGCGCGCAGGCGATTTCGGCGCCGCGATAGCGCGTCAGGTGCGGCTCGACCATGCGCGCCTGATAGGCGGCGAGGTCGGCGCGCGTCAGCACGCCGCCCAGCACCTGCGCATCCTCCGCGATATCGGCGGCGATGGCGCCTTCGTAGAAATCGCGTGGCCCCTTGAGCTGGAGGCGACGCAGCGTCGCGGCGAGATTGCCGAGGCCGAGATAAGCCTGCGCGCCGCCGGTTTCGGTCGACGGCGGAAGGCCGCCGGGCAGGTAGATGTCGCGCGAGGAGGGATAGCGTGCGAGGTCGCGCGCACCGGCGGCGACCTTCAGCGTCGTCCAGAAATCGACAGGCAGGCCCCGGTCGGCAAGCCGCGCGGCAGGTTCGAGGGCTGCCTCCCACGCGTAGGTGCCGAAGCGGTCGAGCGCCATCGACAGGCCCGCGACGGCGCCCGGCACGGCGATCGACAGCGCGCCGTGGACATTGCGGTTGCCCTCGACCTCGGGCCAGCCGAACAGATCGCCGCCGGTCTTGCCGGTCAGCGGGAAGTGCGCGGGATTGAGGCCGGCCGGCGCCTGCGGCCCGAAATCGACGACCGAAACCTTGCCCGTATCGGCGGCGCGATACATGAGAAAGCCGATGCCGCCGATGCCGCTGTTCCAAGGTTCGGCGGCACTCATCGCGAAGGCGGCCGAGACGGCCGCGTCGACCGCGTTGCCGCCCTGCGCCAGGACGCCGGCCGCGACTTCCATCGAAGCGCGTGCCTGTCCGGACACGACGCCGCCGATTGCGGTGCCGGCGCCCGGCTTGCGGACCTGCAGGTTCTGGACGAGATGCGGCTGACGGTTCATTGCGGACGGCTCCGACGCAGAAGTTCCTTGAGGACGGCCTTCACCTTAGCGATTTCCACGGCCGAATAGGAGGACAGACATTTTCGCTCGTGCGCCTTGGCGCGGCGCAGCAACGGGCGAACGGCGCGCTTCCCGGCGGCGGAAATCCGCACGAGCGTCCGCCGCCGGTCGGCGGCGTCCGTCGCCAGTTCGACGAGGTCCGCGCGCGCCATC
This sequence comes from Tagaea sp., assembly GCA_041905745.1. Taxonomy (GTDB): domain Bacteria; phylum Pseudomonadota; class Alphaproteobacteria; order CACIAM-22H2; family CACIAM-22H2; genus Tagaea. Next base: position 4,957 of record JAYRKO010000195.1, read on the forward strand.
CGGCGGGCAAGCTTGGTCAGCGTGGGCTGCTGGATGAGGACGATTCGGGCAAGTTCGCCCACGCTCATCGCCTCGCCGTCGGAAAGCGTGGCGAGCACGCGCCATTTCGGCACCGAGAGCCCGAAGGGGCGCAGCTGGCGATGGAACTCCGCCGACACGCGCGCGCTGGCGGCGGCAAGCAGGTAGGACAGGTAGTCGTCGACGAAACGCGGCACGGGCGAATTCTATGCCTTTTCATGCAATCGGCAATGGCGTTATGCTTGCCCATGCCGAACGCTTCCGTCATCCCCGCCGTCTACGCCACGGGCGCCGGCACGCCGCTCGTGCTGCTGCATGGCGTGGGCACCGACCATCGCGCGTTCCGCCCGCAGTCCATCCGGCTCGCCGCGCGCCACCGCGTGCTGGCGTGGGACATGCCGGGCTACGGCTGTTCGCCGCATCTCGATCCGCTGGACTGGCCCGGCCTTGCCGATGCGCTCGCGCGCCTGCTGGACGCGCAAGGGGTCGCGCGCGCGCATGTGCTCGGCCATTCGATCGGCGGCATGGTCGCGCAGGCATTCGCCGCGCGCCATC
>JAYRKO010000196.1:0-5523 GCA_041905745.1 Tagaea sp.
GCGAGAACCGCGAGAGCTACCAGGAAGCGCTGTTCGGCGCGCTCGAGCGCGGCGAACGGCCGAAATGGGACCTGAAGATCCAGGTGATGGCCGAAGCGGACGCGGCGAAGGCGAAGCTCAACCCCTTCGACCTGACGAAGGTGTGGCCGCACAAGGACTATCCGCTGATCGACGTCGGCGTGATGGAACTCGACCGCAACCCGGAGAACTACTTCGCCGAGATCGAGCAGGCCGCCTTCTCGCCGTCCAACGTGGTGCCGGGCATCGGCTTCTCGCCCGACAAGGTGCTGCAGGCACGAATCTTCGCGTATGCCGACGCGCATCGCTACCGGCTGGGCACGCACTACGAGGCGCTGCCCGTCAACGCGCCCAAATGCCCCGTGCACCACTATCACAAGGACGGCGCGATGCGGTTCTTCCGCAACGATGCGGGCAATCCCGACCGTTACTACGAACCCAGCAGCTTCGGCGGGCCCTCGCAGGACCGGCGCTACGCCGAGCCGCCGTTGAAGATCGACGGCGACGCCGACCGCTGGAACCACCGCGCGGGCAACGACGACTACACGCAGGCCGGCGACCTGTTCCGCCTGATGGACGGCGCGCAGAAGCAGCGCCTGTTCCGGAACATCGCCGGCGCGATGAAGGGCGTGCCGGCGGAAATCGTCGAACGCCAGCTCGCGCATTTCGACAAGGCCGACCCGGCCTACGGTGCGGGCGTGCGCGCGGCCCTGGCGGCGGGCTGAACGGCAAGCCGGGAACGGCGGTCGCGCCCTTCGGGGTGCGACCGCCCGTCGCCCGTCAACGCGCCGCCGGCCGCCCCGGCAGCATGGCGCGCAGCACGTCGTCGCGTACCACGAAGTGGTGCCACAGCGCCGCCGCCGCATGGAACGCGACGACGACCACGATCGCGGTGGCGCCCGCCTCGTGCAGGCCGCCGAAGATCTTCGACAGCACCCGGTCGACGGGCAGCGGCGAAGGCACGTCGAACAGGCCGAAGAAGCTGACCGCACGCCCGCGCGTCCAGCGGTTGGCGAGGCCCGAAAGCGGCACGAGCGCCATCAGCGCATACAGCGACAGATGCGTCGCGCGCGCGGCCAGCCGCGCGTAGCCGCCCTCGCCGCGCGCAACGGGCGGGCGAAGGGCGAGGCGCACGAGCAACAGGCCCGCCACGACCAGCCCGAAGGACTGATGCAGCAGCATGCCGAAATCGCGCGCGGCGCCGCGGGGAAATTCTTCGACGGCGAGGCCGAGGGCATAGAGGCCGAAGATCAGCCCGGCCATCGACCAGTGGAGAAAACGGACGGGGCCGGATGCGACGGCGGGATTGGTGGCGGTCATCTCTTCCTCCTGAACGGTGTGCGCCCGCCCCGGCGCCGGACGGGCGCCGGGGCGGCAGGCCTTCAGCGGCTCGCGTGGCGGCCGTCGCGGTGACGTTCGCCCTGCCCGTCCGACCGGTCGCGGCTGTGGTCGCGGTCGCGGCCGTGGTCACGATCGTGGTCGCGATCGCGGCCCGACGGCTGGAGGAACGCGCCGCTGTTCCCGTCCACATTCAGCTTCACGCGGCGGTTCTCGGCGTCGATCGCCTTCACCTCGTAGACGCCGTCGCGGCGCAGCTCGATCGCGCGCACCGCGCTGTAACCGTTCTCGCGCACGCGGGCGTCGACCTCGCCGATCGAAAGCTTGGGTGCGGGCCCGTCCGAACGCCCGCGGTCGGACGCGAATGCGGGGCCGGCGGCCAGCGCCAGGGCAAGGCAGCCAAGGGCAAACTTGTTCTTCATCGGATCGTCTCCATCGCTCGTCGCCGGCGGCACCATCGCGGCCGGACGACGCGAATGTCGCTCCCCCCGCCTGAACCGGGCGTGAGCGGGACGTTCATCCGACGTTCAGCTTTCGGGCCGTACTGTGCGAACATGCGATCGATGACCGCAAAGCTCCTCGCCGTCGCGCTTGCCGTCTTCGTGGCGGCCGCCGGACCGGCCGCCGCCGACGGCGACCACGACCGCGCGCGCCGCGCGCGCGAGGCGGGCGAAATCGCGCCGCTCGACCGCGTCCTCGCCGAGGTCGCCCGCACCGAGCCCGGCCGGGTCATCGACGTCGATCTCGAGCGCGAGCAAGGCCGCTACGTCTACGAGGTCAAGCTGCTGTCGCCCGAGGGGCGCCGCCGCAAGCTGCGCTACGATGCGAAAAGCCTCGAACGGCTCGACCGCTAGAAATCCGGGAATTCGGGAAATGCGCATCCTTCTCGTCGAAGACGACCCCGCCCTGTCCGGCCAGATCGCCGCGGCGCTCGCGACGGCGGGCTACGCCGTCGACCGCGCGGCCGACGGCGAGGAAGGCGAATTCCTCGGATCGAGCGAACCCTTCGACGCCGCGATCCTCGATCTCGGCCTGCCGGGCGTGGACGGGCTCACCATCCTGCGGCGCTGGCGCGAGGCGGGCCGCCTTCTGCCCGTCCTGATCCTGACCGCGCGCTCGGGCTGGGCGCAGAAGGTGGAGGGCATCGACGCGGGCGCCGACGACTATCTCGGCAAGCCCTTCCACATGGAAGAACTGCTCGCGCGCCTGCGCGCGCTCATCCGCCGCGCCGCCGGCAAGGCCAGCGCCGAACTCGTCTGCGGACCGATCCGGCTCGACACGCGCTCGGGCCGCGTGGCGGTCGACGGCAACCCGGTGGCGCTGACCGCGCAGGAATACAAGACCCTCGCCTATCTGATGCATCGGCCGGGCGAGGTCGTCTCGCGCACCGAGCTGACCGAACATATCTACGCGCAGGATTTCGAGCGCGACAGCAACACGATCGAGGTTTTCGTCGCGCGGCTGCGGCGCAAGCTGGGCGTCGACGCGATCGAGACCGTGCGCGGGCGCGGCTACCGGCTGCACGCGCCCGGCGAGGCCGCGCGATGAACCGCGCCGCGACCCTCACCCGCCGGCTGGCGGCGGCGGCCTTCGTGTGGATCGTGCTGGCGCTTGCGGGCGCGGGCGTGCTGCTGACCGGCATCTTCGCGCACCACGCGCGTTCGGTCCTCGAGGAACGGCTCGTCGACGACATGGACCACATCGCCTCGGCGCTCGAGGTCGATCCCGACGGCGGCGCGCGCCTGACCCGCGTCCTGCCCGACAGCAAGTACGACGTGCCTTATTCCGGCCGCTACTGGCAGGTCGAGATCGACGGACAGTCGCCGCTGCGCTCGCGCTCGCTGTGGGACTTCACGCTGCCCAATCCGCCCGACGCGCTCGAGCGCGGCGAGGTCCACCGCCATCGCTTCGCCGGCCCCGCCGGGCACACGCTGATCGCCGTCGAGCGGGGCATCGGGATCGACGGCATCGACGGGCCGGTCCGGCTCGTCGTCGCCAGCGACGAATCCGAACTGGCCGGCGCGCTGGAATCGTTCCGCACGATGCTGGCGCTGTCGCTCGTCGCGCTCGGCCTCGGCCTCGCCGCCGCGGTGGCGCTGCAGATCCATTTTGGCCTGGCGCCGCTGCACCGGCTGCATGCGGCCGTCGCGGCGCTGAAGGCCGGCCGCGCCTCGCCGCTCGACGAGACGTGGCCCGGCGAGGTGGCGCCGCTGGTGGCCGACCTGCGCGACGTTCTGGCGCGCAACCGCATGCTCGTCGAACGCGCGCGTGCGGAAGCCGGCAATCTCGCCCACGCGCTGAAGACGCCGCTTGCCGTGCTGCGCAACGCCGCCCAAACGGACGAAGGGCCGCTCGCGCGCACGGTCGCCGCGCAGACCGACGCGATGCAGGGCCATGTCGAGCGGCATCTGGCCCGCGCGCGCGCCGGGGCCGCCGCCACGCAGGTGGGCCTCGCGACCGACGCGCGCGCCGTGATCCTCAAGCTTGCCGACACGCTGGGCCGCCTGCATCCCGACCGCACGCTGCGCACCGCGCTTTCGGGCGGCGGGCCGGGCTTCGCGGGCCGGGCGGACGACCTTGCCGACATCGTGGGCAACCTTCTGGACAACGCACTCAAATGGTCGCGCGCGACGGTGCGCGTTTCGCTGGCGGCCGACGCCGGCGGGATCGAGATCGCCGTCGACGACGACGGCCCGGGAATCGCGCCCGAAGCGCGCGCCGCGGCACTGCGGCGCGGCGCGCGCCTCGACGAGTCGAAGCCCGGCAGCGGCTTCGGCCTCGCCATCGCCGACGAGCTTGCGGCGCTCTACGGCGGCAGCCTGACGCTGGGCACGTCCGAACTGGGCGGGCTTTCGGTCGTCGTGCGCCTGCCGGCCGCGCGCTGAGGCCCGCGACGGATTGGCGCCTTGCGGGGCCGGGGCGCGCTGCCTAGGATGCGCGTCCCCATGCCGTTCGCCCCCGCTCCCGCCATCGACCGACCGACCGCGCGCCCGTCCTGGCGCCTGTGGCTGGCCGCACTCGCGCTGTTCGTGCAGGTGCTGCTGCCCGTGCAGCTGCTGCGCGCGGCGGGCATCGCGGGCGAGACGATCGTCCTTTGCACCATGGGCGGCAGCGTCACGCTCGACGCGGCCGCGCTCGACGGCATGGCGCCCGCCGATGCCGGCCACAAGGCCGGCATGGTGTGCCCGCTGTGCGCGGGCGGAGCCGGCGCACCGCTGGCCCCGGTCGATCCGGCCGCGGCACTTGCCGCACCGGTCGAATTCGCGGGCGTCGATTTCGCCCGTGCGGACGCGCCCGCAATGCATTCCGGCGGGCTTGCGGCCTACGGATCGCGCGCACCGCCGGTTCTCCTCTGACGTCAGGTTGCGCGTGCGGCTGCCGATGCCGCGCGTTCCTTTGTCGCGTCGCGCCGGGCCCCCGCCCGCCGCATGAGGAGTTCCCGAAATGTCGAAGTTCCGTTTCCGATTCACCGTGCCCGCGCTCGCCGGGCTTGCCGCTGCCGTCACGATCGCAATCGCCCTCGTCCTGTCGCCCGCGCCCGCGCGCGCGCACGACGGCGTGCATGTCGAGGAGCCGTGGGCGCGCGCCACACTGGGCGCGACGCGCACCGGTGCAGGCTACGCCAGGATCGTCAACCATTCGGACAAGGCCGAACGCCTCGTCTCGGCGCGTTCGCCGGCCGCGGGCCGCGTCGAGATCCACGAGATGGCGATGTCGGGCAGCACGATGGTGATGCGCCCGCTGCCGCGCGGGCTCGACGTCAAGGGCAAGGAAACGGTCGAGCTGAAGCCCGGCGGCTTCCACCTGATGTTCGTCGACCTCAAGGGCCCCTTCGTGGCCGGCAAGAAGATCCCGGTCACGCTCGTGTTCGAGCGCGAGGGCGAGGTTCAGATCGAGCTCGACGTGCGCGACGCGCGCGGCGGCGCGCCCGCACCGGGCGCGCATTCGCACTAGGACAGGCGGAGAAGGACGGGGCCGCGCCTACACGCCGTTGTAGGCGCGGTACCAGTCGACGAATTTCGGCACGCCGTCGTCGATCGACGTGCGCGGCGCGAAGCCGAGGTCGCGCTGCGAGGCCTCGATATCGGCGAAGCTCTCGGGCACGTCGCCCGCCTGCAGCGGCTGCAGGTCGAGGATCGCCTTGTGGTTCGTCGCCCGCTCGATGAG
>JAYRKO010000197.1:0-5511 GCA_041905745.1 Tagaea sp.
GTCATGGAGGGGTTTGAACTTCATGGATGCGTGTCTCCCGTATGGATTGGCACTCGCCCCGGGCGAGTGCCAGCGAAATAGGGTTATCCCCCAAGAGCGTCAAGGGGATTGGCAGCACTCGCGCGAAAAGGCTGCTAACACATTGGAATAGTTGTTGAAATTGGCGCGTTCCTTGCGACAGGCTAGACGGGCCGACGCTGATTCGGCCGCAAACGAAGGGAGGGTATGCGTTCCATGTCCGACTTCGCACGCCAGCTCGCCGACTACCGGCTTACCACCGCCGAAATCCTCTACCGGATGCCCGACCATCCGGCCTTCCTGCAGACCTATCTGTGGCAGGAGCTGGATCTGGCGCCGGAATTCCCGGTGCTCAAGAAGTTCCTCGATTTCTGGGAGCGCAACCTCGACGGCAAGCTCTTCAAGGTGCGCATCGCGCACAGCGAGCTGATCAAGCCGGCGGAGTTCCGCTTCAACGCGAACGTGCTGACGCTGCACTGACCGGTCAGGCCGGCGCGTCGCCCAGATAGACCGCGCGCACGCGCGCGTCGGCGCGGATCTCGGCCGGCGTGCCCGCCGCGATCGCCCGCCCGCGGTCGAGCACGATCACGCGGCCCGCATGCGCGAAGACCGCTTCCATGTCGTGCTCGGTGAACAGCACGGCGATCTTCTCGGCACGCGCGAGCGAGGCGACCAGCGCCATCAGCGCGCGCCGCTCGGCCGTCGCCATGCCGGCGGTAGGTTCGTCCATCAGCAGCAGGCGCGGCTTGCCGGCCAGCGCCAGCGCAAGTTCGACCCGCTTCAGGTCGCCGTAGGCGAGCGTGCCGCAGGTCCGCGCCGCCAGCGCCGCGATGCCCGTGCGCGCGAGCAGCGCCATCGCCTCGTCGCGGAACCGTCCGGCGGCCGGCCGCAGGAAATCGCCGAACCCGCCCGCGCGCGACAGCAGGGCCGTCTGCACGTTCTCGACCACGCTCAGCGAGCGGAACGTCGCCGCGATCTGGAACGTGCGGCCGATCCCCAGCCGCCAGATCGCCTGCGCGCCCAATCCCGCGATGTCGCGCCCGTCGAACGCGATGCGGCCCGCATCGGGCGCAAGCTGGCCGCCCAGCATGTTGAAGCACGTCGTCTTGCCCGCGCCGTTGGGTCCGATGAGGGCGAGCATCTCGCCCGCGTCGAGCGAAAAGCCGATGTCGCGCGCGGCGTCGACGCCGCCGAAGGCCTTGGTCAGCCCGTCGACCGCCAGCAAGCTCATGGCTGCCCCCGGCCGCGCAAGCGACGCGTCGCGAACGCGCCCGCAAGCCCGTTCGGGAAGGCGAGCACGAGGACGAGGATCGCCGCCCCCAGCGCGGCGCGCCAATAGTCGCTCGCGCGCGCGATCTCGTCCTGCAGCAGCGTGAAGACCGCCGCACCCGCGACCGGCCCGGTCAGCGAATGGACGCCGCCCAAGAGCACCATCGCGAGCCCGTCGACGGAGCGTGCGACGCCCAGCGCCTCGGGCGACACGCTGCCCTTGGAAAAGGCGAAGAGCCCGCCCGCAAGCCCCGCGAGCGCGCCGGCCGCGACGAACGCGATCCAGCGCAGACGCCGCACATCGATGCCCACCGCCTCGGCGCGCAACGCACTGTCGCGCGCGGCGCGCAGCGCCAGCCCGAAGGGCGAATGGACCATGCGCCACAAGAGCATCACGCCGGCCGCACTCAAGCCCAGCACGATCCAGAAGAACAACGTGCGCGACTTGAGATCGCCCGGCGGCCACACGCCGACGAGCCCGTTCGAGCCGCCGGTGAGCCCATCCCACTGGTGGACGACCGACCACGCGATCTGCGCGAAGGCGAGCGTCAGCATGGCGAGATAGACGCCCGAAAGCCGCACGCAGAACCAGCCGAACAGGGCCGCCGCCACGCCGCCCGCGACGACGGCCGCCGCAAGGGCCGCCGGAAACGGCCAGCCGAGTTTCAGGAACACGAGTGCGGCAGCGTAGGCGCCGAGCCCGAAATAGGCTGCGTGCCCGAACGACACGAGGCCCGCAGGGCCCATCAGGAAATGCAGCGAGGCCGCGAACAGCGCGAAGATCGCGATGTCGATCAGCAGCACGAGCGTGTAGCCCTCCCCGCCCAGCGGCACGAAGGCGAGGACCATCAGGCCCATTCCCGCCGTCGGCCAGAAAAGCGGGCCCGGCGCGCGAAGGGCCGGATGTGCCGCCGCCGCACCGTGCGGCTCGACCGGCGCACGGCCGGCCAGCCCCCACGGCCGCACGACGAGCACGATCGCCATCACGACGAACTCGACCGCCAGCGTGAGCTTGCTGAACGACACGACCATGCCCGCGATTTCGACGTCGCCCAGCGCGATGCACAGCGCCTTGGCGAGCGCGATCAGCAGGGCCGCGAGGAACGCGCCGCCGACCGAGCCGAGGCCACCGACGACCACGACGACGAACGCATCGGCGACGACCGGCAGGTCGACGCCCAGCGAAGCGGGTTCGCGCGGCAGCTGGAGCGCGCCGCCCAGCCCCGCCAGAAACGCGCCGAGAAAGAAGACGCCGGTGAAAAGCTTCGCCTGATCGACGCCCAAGGCACCGGCCATCTCGCGGTTCTCGCTTGCCGCGCGCACGAGCATGCCCCAGCGCGTGCGGTTCACCAGAAGCCACAGGAGCACGAGCACTACGGGCCCCACGACGACGAGGAACAGGTCGTATTCGGGCACGCGCCGCCCGAGGATTTCGACGGCACCCCGCAGGCCCGGTGCACGCGGCCCCAGCAGGTCTTCCGCCCCCCAGATCCACAGCGCCGCATCCTTCGCGACGAGCACCAGCGCGAAGGTCGCGAGAAGCTGGAACATCTCGGGCGCGCGGTAGACGCGCCGGAGCACGAGCACCTCGAGTGCGGCGCCGATGAGGCCGACGGCGAGTGCCGCGCACACCACGGCCGCCCAGAAGCCGAGGAACGAGCCGCGCCCGAAATGGCCCGCAAGGCTCCACGCCAGATACATGCCCAGCATGTAGAGCGAGCCGTGCGCGAAATTGACGACGCGGCTGACGCCGAAGATCAGCGACAGCCCCGCCGCGACGAGGAACAGCGACGAGGCGCCCGCAAGCCCGTTCAGGAACTGGACGACGGCATTGGCCACGGGCGTGCGCGCGCCGTCCGCCTATTCGGCCGGGCGCAGCTTGCGCACCTCGGCGTCGGGCGGCAGGAAGTCGGCGCCGTTCGCGTAGCGCCAGTCGACCATCACGCCCTTGCCGTCGCGCACGCCGACCTTTCCGACGTACGCGCCCATCGTCGACTGGTGGTCGAGCGCGCGGTAGGTGATGTCGCCGAAGGGCGAGGAATGCGTCAGCCCCTTCATGGCCTCGACCAGCCGGTCCGTGTTGAGCGATTCCGCCCGCCGGATCGCGGCGGCCGCACTCATCACGGCGGTGTAGCCGACGACCGAGCCGAGGCGCGGATAGTCCTTGAACTTCGCCTGATAGGCCGCGCGGAACTTCGCGTGCTCGGGCGTGGCGATGTCCTGCCACGGATAGCCGGTCACGACCCAGCCCTGCGGCGCCTCGTCGAGCAGCGGGTCGAGATATTCCGGCTCGCCGCCCAGGATGTTGAATACGTCCACGCCCTTGAAAAGGCCGCGCGTATTGCCCTCGCGCACGAACTTGGCGAGATCGGGCCCGAAAAGCGAGGAGAAGATCGCGTCGGGCTTGGCCGCGGCGATCGCGTCGGCGACCGGGCCCGCCTCGATCCGTCCCAGCGGCGTGGCCTGCTCGACCACGAACTCGGCGTCGGGCTGCTTCTCGCGGATCAGCTGCTTGAAGGCCGCCGTCGCCGCCTGCCCGTATTCGTAGTTCGGATAGACGATCGCCCAGCGCTTGCGCTGGCGCTTGGCGGCTTCGGGCACGAGCATCGCCGTCTGCATATAGGTCGAGGCGCGCAGGCGGAACGTGTAGCGGTTGCCCTGATCCCAGACGATCTTGTCGGTCAGCGGCTCGGCCGCGATGAACAGCACCTTGCGTTCCTTGGCGAAGCTCGCGACCGCCAGCCCCACGTTCGAGGGGAACGTGCCGATCAGGAACGCGACCTTCTCGCGCGTCAGCAATTCCTCCGCCACGCGCACCGCGTCGGCGGGCTGGCCGTTGTCGTCGCGGCTGACGATCTCGATCTTCCGGCCGAGCACGCCGCCGCCGGCGTTGATCTCGTCGACCGCCAGTTCCATGCCCTTCTTGTAGGGCTCGAGGAACGCGGCAAAGACCTTGTACGAGTTGAGCTCGCCGATGCGGATCGGCTCCTGCGCCTGAGCGGCGAGCGGCAGAAGGCATGCCGCGAGCCCTGCGAACAGCAGGCGGCGGGACGGAAGCTTGGGGGAATTCGCGTTCGACATCGCTCGGGTCTCCTTGCGGTCGGTTGCGGAACGGGGGGTCGTACGTTCCGGGCTATTCGGCGGCGGTACGAAGGTCGAGGCGCTTGAGCGCGCGGTCGATCCACTGTGCTGCGACCTTTTCCTGAAGCGCGTTCTGTCCCAGACGCGCGGAAAGGGCGGCGAAATCCACGCGGTCGAGATCCTGGTCCTGATTGAAGCAGGAGAAGACGACCGTCTGCTTGCCCGTCACCGGGTCGCGGTGCGGCTGCAGGCACTGCGCGCAGATTTCCTTCATCATGCACTGCATGGGCGAGTTGATCGACCCGATGGCGTGGTGGCCCGGCTTGACGCAGGGCTTGAGCAGGCCGTGGCGCGCGCGACCGACCGCATCCATCATGCGGTCGGACCCGATGGCGACCATCCGGTCGGCGTCCTGCAGGCGCACGGGCTGGTCGCCCAGCGCACCCGTTGCATAGGCGTTCATCGCCGCGACGATATTGCCCACGAAGCTCTTGTCCTGCGGCCGGCCGGGCGCGAAGCCCGGCGCCTCGTCGCAGCACCACACGACGACGTCGGCCGCTGCCTCGATCTGCTCGACCTTGTAGCGGTCCTGGATTTTCTTGTAGCCGGCGAAATAGACGACCTTCGACCCGGCCTTGCGCAGTGCGGCCCCGATCGAGAACAGCACCGCATTGCCGAGCCCGCCGCCCACCAGCGCCACCGTTTCGCCCGCCGGCGTTTCGGTGGGCTCGCCCGTGGGGCCCATCATCACGACCGGTTCGCCCGGCTTGAGGCCCGCGCACAAGTCGGATGAACCGCCCATTTCCAGCGCGATCGCCGCGACGAGACCGCGTTCGGGGTCGGTCCACGCCCCCGTCATCGCAAGCCCTTCCATCGCCAGCACAGTGCCGTCCACGCGGCGCGCGAACGCCTCGTAGTTCTGCAGGCGGTAGAACTGGCCGGGGCGGAAATTGCGCGCGGCCTGCGGCGCCTTGACGACGATCTCGACGATGTTGGGCGTAAGCCGGTTGACCGCATGCACGCTCGCGCGCAACTCGCCGTCGAGCCGCTTGCGCAGATCGGCCCATTTGACGGCCGAGGCGGGCCGCTTCGCCAGCGCGCGCGTGACGACCGGGTAGCCCTGCTTGGCCGAACCCATCGCCT
>JAYRKO010000198.1:0-5442 GCA_041905745.1 Tagaea sp.
ATCGACGACGTGAAGGACAACAGCAACCACGGGTCCACGCCCGCCGTCGTTGGCTGAATAATCAGCAGAACGCCGAAAAAGCCCACGAGGATCGCCGCAATCCGCCGCCATCCATATCGCTCGCCCAGAATGAACGCCGCGAGCGGAAGCATGCAAAGCGGCGTCGCCATGTTGAGCGCGATCGCCGATGCGAGCGGGATATGCGGAAGCGAAAGCATGAACGCGAAAGATCCGACGGTCTCGAAAGCGGAACGACCGACGACGACGGGATTGACGATGCTCGTCCAGCGCGCGAACGCGCCCGTCCGGTAGGCAAGGATCGCAAGCCCGACGGAAACGGCGGCGCCACGGATCGCCATCGCCTGAAGCATCGGCATCTCGGCGGCGACGAACTTCATTGCGGCATCGTTTATCGAAAAGAAAACCGTCGACAGCGTCATGAATCCCGCGGCCCGCAGGTTGTCCGCCCGCAATTCGGCCTCGGTGCTGGAAAGGGGGACGGTCATTCAGGATTTCGCGGGTTGGGTCTGCACGTCGCGGCCGAGGCGCACGGCGGCCTCGCGCTCCACCCGCTCCTTGAGCTGCGGGTACTCGATGCAAACCCGACGGAACTCCGTGGCGCCGAGTTCGAGCAGCTCGCAATCGGTCGCCGCGACCACGGTCGCCTTGCGGGGCACATCCATGAGCAGCGCGATCTCCCCGAAATATGTGCCTGGTCCGAGCTTCACGGTATTCGGCTCGACATGGACTTCCGCCTGCCCGCCCAGGATGAAATACATCGCGTGCCCGGGCTCGCCCTTGCGCACGATGACGCTATCCTTCGGCATCGCACGCGGCTGCAGAAGTCGCGCGATCGATGCGATGACTGCAGCATCGAGGTCGGCGAATATCGGCAGCTTCGCGATCAGCCGCCACGTCACGATGAATTCGCGCTTCTTCAGTTCCGTCGCGAAGCCGTTCGCCAGGATACCGGCGGGAACCGCGAACAGCGCGATTCCGACGAGCAGGACGACGCCCGCCGTGAGCTTTCCCCAGAGCGTGACGGGCGCCATGTCGCCGTACCCGACCGTCGCGATCGTGACGATGCCCCACCACATCGCGTGCGGGATCGACGCGAACATCTCGGGCTGCGCCTCGCGCTCGAGATAGTACATGGCGCTCGATGCGAGCAGCAGCAGCGTCAGCATCGCGGCCAGCGCGGCGCCCAACGGCCTGATCTCGGTGCGAAGCACGGAGAACACCAGATCGAGCCCCGGGAAATAGCGGGTGAGCTTGAAGACGGCGCAAAGCTCGGCGAGTTCGACCAACGCCCCGCCCAACCCGAACAACCTGTCGCCGAGAAAATGGACCGCCGGAACCCCGAGGTCGATCAGCCCCATCGGCGAGAGGATATACGCAACCCGGGCTCGCGCGTCCGACATCGCGCCCGCGTGGTAGCGCTCGGGCGCCGTCCAGACCCGGACGACCCATTCGACGAAGAACAGCGTCGCGACGGCCAGTTCAAGACGGCCGAAGGTTCCCATGAAGTCCCGACCGATCGCGGGCACGGTGCGCAGAACGCCTTCGGCAAGCCACAGGAAGATCGCGAGCGTGAAAAACGCGTTGCAAACGCTGCGGCGCACGGACGGCACGCCGTCGTTCTCGAACGTCGAATAGACGGAACTTCGCAAAGGACCGGAAACTCCCAATCGGTTGCAGAGTGCCTCCCGCAATCGCCGCGATCAAGCCTCAATCGACGCGCCAGGGCGTGTGTCCGAAGCGACGGATCATGAAGCGGACGAACGCGGCGATCTTCGGCGTCCTGTGGCGTGACGGCGGATAGACGACGGAAACCGGAACCGGGTCCGGAAGATGGTGCTCCGCAAGCACGGGAACCAATCGCCCTTCGCGAATATGGTCGGCAAAAACGAAGTCGGAGAAACGCACGATGCCCATCCCGCGCAGCCCCATTTCGAGAACGGCGTTGGCGCTGTCGGCGGTCGCGGGACCCCGCACTTCGATCGGACCGTCCCGGAAGGGCCATCGCGACAATCCGGGAAACCCGGCCATCGTGATGCAGTCGTGATGCGCGAGATCGGCCGGCGTCTTCGGCGTGCCGCGTCGCGCAAGATAGGCCGGTGCTGCGCACAGCATCCTGTGAAGAAGGCATATCTGCCGAACCACCAACCGATCGTCGTCGACCGCGCCGATCCGGATCGCGAGATCGGCGCCGATCTCCGTCAGGTTGACCCGGCGGTCGTCGAGCGAGAGCTCGATCCGCAAGTCCGGGTGGCTTTGCAGAAAGTCGGGCAACGTTGGAACGAGTTGATGGAGGGCGAAAGCGTGACCGCAATTGACGCGAAGAAGGCCACGCGGCCGTTCCCGGTATCCGGCGATCTCCCGTTCCGCGATCTCGATATCCTCGACGATCCGGCGGGCGCGCCGCAAATAGGCATCGCCTTCCGGCGTCAGCGAGATGCGGCGCGTCGTCCGCTTGAACAGGGCGACTCCGAGCCGCTCTTCGAGGCGTGCGACGAGTTTCGACAGAGCCGAAGGCGTCAGACGGAGGACCTTCGCCGCCGCGGAGAAGCTCGCGCGGTCGGCAATCTCGACAAACGCGGCCATTTCGTTCGAACGATCCATTGCGTTCCGATTTGTGAATTCGAGGAACAAATAATAATCCGCGGACCCGGATTATCGCCAGTCCGATTTCGTCCGACCGTAGGGGACGTAATCGGGAGAATTTCCATGGCCAAGATTACCGCAGAGACTTATGCCGCCCACATCGACCGTGCGCGAATACTGCGCCGGGAAGCCTATGCCGCGGCGTTCGGCGTGCTCGTGCGCCTGTTCGAAGCGATCCAGAAGGCGACGGCCGCGAAGCTGCATGTCGCCAGAAGGACCCACAAGACGCCGGCGTAGCCCCCCAGCGACCAGACATATGCCGCCGCAAACGGCGCGATCGCGCGCGCCACGTTCGCGGGCAGCGAAAGCGCGCCGCCGATCGCGGCATAACCGCGCGGCCCGAGTATTTCCGGAACGATCGTTCCCCGGACGATCGTCATCATGCCGTTGGAAGCACCGTAGATCCCGGCGAACAGGAAGCACGCGGCGACTTCGGCGCCACTCGCCAGGAGGAGAACGATCGCGACGGGAAGCAGGACGATCGCCGCGCGTCCCGTCGAGCGGGCATCGACTCTCTGGCCGAGCAGCATGAGCACGATTCGACCGGCAACCTGCATCGGCCCGATCGTTGCCCAGATCGCGACAATGACCCCGGCCGACACGCCGCGCTCGGCGAGCAACGGAATGAGATGGAAGACGAGCGCGGCACCCACGAAGTTGTAGCCGAAATAGGCGACGGCCAGCGCCCAGAACACGCCTTGCGTAAGCGCCATCCGGAGCGCCGACGGCTTGTCGCCGGCTGCCTCCTCCGCCGCACGCGCCGCCTCGCCCCGCGCCCGCGTCGACGGCAATATCCAAAGGTGGATGCCGCCGGCCGCGAAGACGACGACCACCCCGAGCAGCTGCAACGCGACCCGCCACCCCCAAGCGTCGACGAGCCACTGCGCGAGCGGCACGAACACGGTGCTGGCCAAGCCGCCCACGAACGTCAGATAGAGAATGCCCCGTCGCCAGTCCCGGACGTTGGCGGCGATCACGGCAAATGCCGGTTCGTAGAGCGTCGCCGCGAGCGAGATGCCGAGCAGCGCCCAAACGACATAGAACTGCCAGATCTGGCCGACGAACGACCAGGCGACAAGCAGCACCCCGCCCGCAAGCGAACCGAGCGACATCGGCCAGAATGCGCCGCGCCGGTCGATCCATTGTCCGATCGGGACAGCCGCGATACCGGCCACGAGGAGGCCCAGCGTCAGCGCGCCGTTGGTGTCCGTCTTCGCCCAGCCGAGGTCCGCCTCCATCGGCGAAACCATCACCGCAAATCCGTAATAGAGCGCGCCCCAGACAACGAGTTGGCCGAACGCCAGCCACCCCACAAGACGCCACTCAGTCATTTCGGCCGCCTGTCCGGACTTCCAATCGGCACCCCCAAATGCAACATTCCGACACCGCAATCCGGGAAGCAAGCAGATGCCCGACCCCAAGTTCGATTTCGCGACGCGCGCGATCCACGCCGGTGCCACCCCCGATCCGGTCACCGGTGCCCGCTCGACGCCGATCTACCAGACGACCGCGTACGTCTTCGACGATGCCGATCACGCCGCCTCGCTCTTCAATCTGCAGACGTTCGGATACATCTATTCGCGGTTGACGAACCCGACCGTCGCCGTCCTCGAAGAGCGCATTGCAAGCCTCGAAGGCGGTCGCGCGGCCGTTTGCGCCGCGTCCGGTCACGCGGCGCAGTTGCTCGCCTTCTTCTCGATAATGGAGCCCGGCGACGAATTCGTCGCCAGCCGCAGCCTCTACGGCGGATCGATCACGCAGTTCGCGCACACGTTCAAGAAGTTCGGCTGGCGGTGCAATTTCGTCGATCCGGCCGATCCCGAGAATTTCCGGCGCGCCGTGACGGATCGCACGAAAGCCATTTTCTGCGAGATCCTCGCGAACCCCGGCGGTTCGATCGTCGATATCGAACCGATCGCGGAAATCGCGCGTGCGGCGCGCGTGCCGCTCATGGTCGACAACACGCTCGCGACGCCGTTCCTCTGCCGTCCTTTCGATTGGGGCGCCGATATCGTTCTGCATTCGACCACGAAGTTCCTGTCCGGGCACGGCAACGCGATGGGCGGCGCGGTCGTCGAAAGCGGGCGCTTCGACTGGTTCGGAACCGGCGGAAAATTCCCCTCGATGACGGAGCCGGATCCCGCGTATCACGGACTGCGGTTTGCGGAGACGTTCGGCGATTTCGGGTATTCGATGAAGACGCGCGCGGTCGGCCTGCGCGATCTCGGCCCGACGATGGCGCCGCTCAACGCATTCCTGACGATCACCGGCATCGAGACGCTGCATCTGCGCATGGCGCGCCATGTCGAAAATGCGCAAGCCGTCGCGGAGTATCTCGCCGCGCACCCCGCAGTGGGCTGGGTCTCCTACGCCGGCCTGCCGTCGAGCCCGTACCACGCGCTCGCGCGCAAGTACCTACCCCTCGGGCCCGGCTCGGTCTTCACCTTCGGACTTCGCGGCGGATATGCGGCCGGCGTCGCGTTCGTCGAGCGGCTGGAACTGTTCAGCCACCTCGCGAACATCGGCGACACGCGCTCGCTCGTCATCCATCCGGCATCGACGACACATCGACAACTGACGCCCGAACAGCAGGTCGCATCCGGCGCCGGCCCCGATACGATACGCCTCTCGATCGGCCTCGAAAGCGCCGGCGACCTGATCCGCGATCTGGACCGCGCGCTGCGCGATCTTCCGTCGTAGCGACCTACTCTGCGGCCTGCGGCGCGGTCGCTACGGTTGCCGCCGCAGCCTTGTCGTCGGGCAGGAAGATCCCGACGA
>JAYRKO010000199.1:0-5437 GCA_041905745.1 Tagaea sp.
CTGCTCAACTACGCACAGCGCGTCGAGCATGTCGAACGCTTGATCCGTCCGGCGCTGGCGCGCGGCGCCTGGGTGCTGTGCGACCGTTTCGCCGATTCCACGATGGCCTATCAGGGCTACGGTCACGGGCTCGGCCGCGCGTTCGTTGCGAAGCTTCACCGCCTGTGCCTCGGCGCGTTCAAGCCGGATGCGACCGTGATCCTCGACCTGCCGGTCGATCTCGGCCTTACGCGCGCACTGGCCCGTGCGGGCGCGGAAACGCGCTTCGAGCGCATGGACCGTTCGTTCCACGAACGGCTGCGGCGCGGCTTTCGCGCGATCGCGCGGGCCGAACCGCGGCGCTGCATGCTCGTCGACGCGAAGGGCGGCGTCGCGACGGTCGCCGCCCGCATCGAAGCGACGCTGAAACGCCGGCTGGGCGCGCGGTTCCCCGCGTGAGCGCGGCGGGCGAAGAAGCGGCGCTGCCGCCGCGCGCGAACCCCGATCTTGTCGGCCACGAGGCCGCCGAGGCGGCGCTCCTTGCGGCATGGAACTCCGGCCGGATGCCGCATGCCTGGCTGATCGCCGGCCCGCGCGGCGTGGGCAAGGCGACGCTGGCGTTCCGCTTCGCGCGTTTCGCGCTGGCGCAGGGCGCGCAACGTTCCGCCGAAAGCGGCGGTCTGTTCGGCGGGTCCGCCCCGGCCGCCCCCGCGTCGCTTGCGCTGCCGGCCGAGCATCCCGTGTTCCGGCGCGTCGCGGCCGAAGGCCATGCGGACATGCTGACGCTGCGCCCAGGAATGCCCAACCCGAAGTCGAGCCCGCCGAACAAGCCATCGCAGGAGATCATCGTCCACTGGGTGCGGCGCGCGGTCGACCTGCTGCACCGGACGGCCGCCGAAGGCGGCTGGCGCGTCGTCGTCGTCGATACGGCCGAAGACATGAGCGACGAGGCGGCCAACGCGCTGCTGAAGGCGCTGGAAGAACCGTCGCCCGACTGCCTCCTGATCCTCGTCTCGAACGCGCCGGGCCGGTTGCTGCCGACGATCCGCTCGCGCTGCCGGATGCTGCATCTCCAGCCGCTCCCCGACGCGACGGTCGACGCGCTCTTGCAGCGCCACCGGCCCGAGCTGTCGACCGCCGAACGCAAGACGCTTGCGGGCCTGTGCGTGGGCTCGATCGGCCGGGCGCTCGAACTTGCCGACAGCGGCGGGGCCGAACTTTACCGCTCGCTGCTCGAGTTGCTCGGCGGGTTGCCGCGTCTCGACACGGCCGCCGCGCACCAGTTCGCCGAAGCGATGGGCAAGAAGGGCGAAGACGGTCAGTCCGGCCTGCGCACGGCGATCGAGCTGATGGAAGGCATCGTCCACCGGCTTGCCAAGACGGCGGCGGGCGAACCGGCTGCCCTGCCTGACGAGGGCCAGTTGGCCGCGCGCTTCGCCAATCGCGGGGCCCAGCCGTGGGTCGATGCATGGGACAGGCTCAACCGCCTGTCGAGTGCGGGCGAGGGGCTCAATCTCGACCGCAAATCCGTCCTTCTTTCTGCCCTGAACGCATTCGAGCGTGCGGTTAATTAAAAATCTTAGAAATAGATTGTAATTATTTGTTTTTACGAAATATCAAGCGGCACCAGATAGCCGTTCAGCGTCGCGCGCGGCGACGCGATATCGGCCCAATCGTCGACCGCGAAGCTGAGATCGACGAAGGCGCAGGTCGGAAACTTCTCGGCGATCCGGCGCCGGGTTTCGACCTCGGCCGGCGGCACGAGGCGCAGCGCTAGATCTTCCAGCCCCGGATTGTGCCCGATGACCATCACCTGCGCGGGCACGTTGGGCAATTCGTCGAGTTCGGCGAGTAGGTCCAAAATCGTATCGTCGTCAGCAAGATAGAGGCGCTTTTCGATCCGGATTTCCGCCGTCGGGCCAAGCGCCGGGCGCACGGCCGCAAGCGTTTCGCGCGTCCGCAGCGCGGCCGAGCAAAGCACCAGATCCGGACGCAGGTTGCGCACGGAAAGCCATTCCGCCATCGCGTGCGCCGCCTTCTGTCCGCGCTTGGCCAGCGGCCGGGCGAAATCCTCTAGCGCCGGGTCGTCCCGCGCCGATTTCGCGTGCCGGAGGAGGAAAAGTCGCTTGGCTTTCAAATTCTTGCCATCGAACTGCGGATAAAATCGGCCCGTGATACCATGAAACGTCGCAGATGGACGAGTGGCGCTCGCCCGTCGCGACAACCCAGGAGGCCTTTCGTCGTGGACGGCGTACCCAAACTGATCGAGCCCGCTCCGGCACAGGAACCGGCCGAAGGTCGCTATATCAACCGCGAACTTTCCTGGCTCGCCTTCAACGAGCGCGTCATCGAGGAGTGCCACAACAAGACGCACCCGCTGCTGGAGCGGCTGCGCTTCCTGTCGATTTCGGCAAGCAACCTCGACGAGTTCTACATGGTCCGCGTCGCCGGCCTCAAAGGCCAGGTCGAAGCGGGTGTGACCCAGCCCTCGGACGACGGCCTGACGCCGGCCCAACAGCTCGCCGCCGTTCATCGGCGCGCCGCGCAGCTGATGGCCACGCAGCAGAAAATCTGGCTCGAACTCGTCGTCGAGCTGCGCGCCGCCGGCATCGGAGTCGTCGGGGCCGGCGACCTGACTGCGGATGACCGGACATGGCTTGCCCGCCGGTTCGACGAGCAGATTTTCCCGATCCTGACGCCGCTCGCCATCGATCCCGCGCATCCGTTCCCGTTCATCGCGAACAAGGGTCTGGCGCTGGTCATGCAGCTGGTGGCCACCAAGGACGGCCGCACGCTGCAGGCGCTGATCCCGGTGCCGCACCAGATCGACCGCTTCGTGCGCCTGCCGGGCGCCACGATCCGCTTCATCCCGGTCGAGGACGTCATCTTCCTGTTCCTCGACCGCCTGTTCCCCGGCTACGCGCTGCGCGGTTCCGGGCGCTTCCGCCTGTTGCGCGACAGCGAAATGGAAGTCGAGGAAGAGGCCGAGGATCTCGTGCGTGTGTTCGAGAGCGCGCTGAAGCGCCGCCGGCGCGGCGTCGTGATCCGCCTCGCGCTCGACGAGGGCATGCCCGAAGACCTCCAGCAATTCGTCATGGACGAGCTGCAGGTGCAGCCCGACGACAGTTTCCGCCTCGGCGGCCTGCTCGGGATGGCCGACCTCAAGCAGCTCATCGTCTCGGACCGGCCCGACCTCCTGTTCAAGCCTTACAATCCGCGTTTCCCCGAACGCATCCGCGATTTCGGCGGCGACTGCTTCGCGGCGATCCGCCACAAGGACATCGTCGTCCACCATCCGTACGAAAGCTTCGACGTCGTCGTGCAGTTCCTGCGGCAGGCCGCGCGCGACCCGGCGGTGGTCTCGATCAAGCAGACGCTCTACCGCACGTCGGACAATTCGCCGATCGTGCGTGCACTGGTCGAGGCCGCGGAATCCGGCAAGTCGGTCACCGCGATGGTCGAGCTCAAGGCGCGCTTCGACGAGGAGGCGAACATCCGCTGGGCGCGCGACCTCGAACGCGCCGGCGCGCAGGTCGTCTACGGCTTCATCGACCTGAAGACGCACGCGAAGATTTCGTACGTCGTGCGGCGCGAGACCGGCGGCCTGCGTTCGTACGTCCATTTCGGTACCGGCAACTACCATCCGATCACTGCGCGAATCTATACCGACTTCTCCTTCTTCTCGTGCGATCCCGCGCTGTGCAACGACGCGGCGCGTCTTTTCAACTACATGACCGGCTATGCGACGCCCGAGGCGATGGAAAAGCTCGCCTTCGCGCCGCTTACCCTGCGCAAGACGCTCGTGAAGCTCATCGACGACGAGATCGTCCATGCGCGCGCCGGCCGGCCGGCCGCGATCTGGGCCAAGCTCAATTCGCTGGTCTGTCCCAAGATCATCGACAAGCTCTACGAGGCGAGCGAGGCGGGCGTGCAGATCGACCTGATCGTGCGCGGCATCTGCTGCCTCAGGCCCGGCGTGAAGGGATTGTCGTCCAACATCCGCGTGCGCAGCATGGTCGGACGCTTCCTCGAGCACGGGCGCGCCGCGTGCTTCGGCAACGGCTTCGGGCTGCCCAACCCGCGCTCGAAGGTCTACATCTCGTCGGCGGACTGGATGCCGCGCAATCTCGACTATCGGGTGGAAAGTTTCGTGCCGATCGAGAACCCGACGGTCCACGAGCAGATCCAGGACCAGATCATGATGGCGAACCTGCGCGACGTGGCGCAGACTTGGGTCCTCGAGTCGGACGGCAGCTACAGGCGCCTTCCGGCAGGCCCGGATGCCTTCAGCGCGCACCATTTCTTCATGACAAATCCCAGTCTCTCGGGCCGCGGAAGCGCGCTGCGCAAGGCGTCCAAGTCGAAGGTGAAGGTCGTCACCTGATGCGGGGACGATGACCTTACGCGGCGCGCGCAAGGCCGAAACCGTCGACCGGCGACCGGTCGCGGTCGTCGACATCGGCTCGAACTCGATCCGGCTCGTCGTCTTCGACGGCACGAGCCGCGTGCCGCTGCCGCTTTTCAACGAAAAGGTGCTCTCCGGCCTCGGCCGCGGACTGGAACGAACCGGCCGGCTCGACGCAGAGGGCATGGAATCCGCACTCGTCAACCTGCGCCGCTTCGCCGAGCTTATCCGCGCGATGGGCGTACGCAAGACCTTCGCGCTGGCCACCGCCGCGGCCCGCGATGCGACCAACGGTCCTGCATTCGTGCGCGAGATCCGCCGGACGACGGGCCTGCCGGTCACGGTCCTGTCGGGACGCGAGGAAGCGCGGCTTTCCGCGCTCGGCGTCATCGCCGGCACGCCCGACGCGCGCGGCGCGATGGGCGATCTGGGCGGCGGCAGTCTCGAACTGGTGGCGCTTTCGAGCGGCGACGTCGACAAATACGCCACGCTGCCGCTCGGTCCGTTGCGGCTGCGCGAATTCGCCGAGCGAAACCGCGGCCAGTTGCGCACGATGATCGACGATCAGCTGGACGAGCTGGGCTTCCTGCGCAAGGCGAAGGGCGGGGATTTCTTCGCGGTCGGTGGCGCTTGGCGCGCGCTTGCCAAGCTCCACATGTCGCAGTCCAACTATCCGCTCGAAGTGATCCACCACTATGCGATCCGGCGCGAGCGCGCGATCGAGTTCCTCGAACTCGTCGGCACGCAGAGCCGCGCGTCGCTCGAAGGGTTCACCGGCGTTTCGCGCAAGCGTCTCGAAACGCTGCCGCTCGCGGCCCTCGTGCTGGAACGGACGCTGCGGCGCATCAAGCCCGAACGGCTCGTCTTTTCCGCCTACGGTCTTCGCGAAGGGCGGCTCTACGACTCCCTGCCCAAGCGGCTCAAGCGCGTCGATCCGCTGCTGTCGGGCGCCCGCGCGATGCTGGTCGGCAATCGCCGCTACAAGGTCGACCCCGAAACGCTCGCGGACTGGGTCGAGCCGCTTTTCAAGGACGAGACGCGCGCGCGCCTGCG
>JAYRKO010000200.1:0-5407 GCA_041905745.1 Tagaea sp.
AAATGATCGTCTGGACCGACCCGCCCGCCCCGGCCCCGCACGCGGCCGACTGGGCCGCCTTCAAGGCCGCCATCGCGCCCGTCGAGACGGTCGACGAACAGTCGCTCGTTCGGCAGAAGTCGCGCGATTTCTACTGGTACTCGCCGATCCTGAAGCGCCAGCTGGGCAAGCATTTCGGCGACATCCTCGTCCTGCCGAAGGACGAGGCGGAAGTGATCAAGGTCGCGTCCGTGTGCGCGCGCATGCGCATCCCGCTGACGGTGCGCGGCGCGGGTACGGGCAATTACGGGCAGGCGATGCCGCTCGCCGGCGGCGTCATCCTCGACACGACGAAGATGGACAAGATCGTCTCGCTTGAGGACGGCGCATTGCGCGTGCAGCCGGGCATGAAGATCATCGATCTTGAGGCGCAGACCATTCCGCAGGGCTGGGAACTGCGCTTCCATCCCTCGACCCGCCGCACGGCGACCATCGGCGGCTTCATCGCGGGCGGCTCGGGCGGCATCGGGTCGATCGGCTACGGCACGCTGCGCGACCGCGGCACGGTGCGCGCACTGCGCGTCGTCACGGTCGAGGAGAACCCGCGCGTCGTCGTGCTGGAAGGCGACGACGTGCAGAAGGTCGTCCACGCCTACGGCACGAACGGCATCGTGACCGAGCTCGACATCGCCATGGCGCGGACCTGGGCGTGGGCCGAGTGCATCGCGAGCTTCAGGAACCTTATGGATGCGGTCCGCTTCGCGCAGGCCGTGGGCGAGTCCGACGGCCTCATCAAGAAGGAACTTGCGGTCATCGACTGGGGGGCCGCGAAGTATTTCAAGCCGCTGCTGGGCCATCTGCGCGAGGGTGAGGCGATCGTCGTCGTCGTGCTGGCGGATACGGGCCTCGAGGCGCTGCGCGACCTCGCGGGCGACCACAACGGCGCCAGCGTGTTCGAACGCATGGGCGCCGAGGGCGATGCGGCGATCCCGCCGCTTTACGAATTCACGTGGAACCACACGACGCTGCAGACGCTGAAGATCGACAAGAACGTCACGTATCTGCAGACGCTGTTCCCGCCGCCCGATCACGTCGCGCTGGTCGAGAAGATGTGGAAGGAATTCGGCGACGAAGTCGTCATCCATCTGGAATTCGCGCGCATGTCGGGGCGCGTGGGCTGTTTCGGGCTGCAGGTCGTGCGCTACACGACGCCCGAGCGGCTCAAGGAAATCATCGAGTTCCACAACGCCAACGGCTGCCCGATCTTCGATCCGCACACGTTCCTGCTGGAAGACGGCGGCATGCGCGTGGTCGACGAGGCGCAGTACGAATTCAAGCGCGCGGCCGATCCGCACGGGCTGCTGAATCCGTTCAAGATGCGCGCCTGGGAAGAACGCACGCCCACCGGCGGCAAGTGGGCCGAGGTGCGTTTCTAGAAGCTTTCGAAGGTACGGCGCAACTTCGCGAGGAACCTGGCGCGCGTTTCGGGCGTCGAGGAATCCATCCGGTCGTGCGCGCGCCACGTGAAGCGGCAGCCGCGCCCACACACCGCGCGCACGCCGCGCGACAGGAACATGCGGCCCGGATGGCCCATGAACCACGCGAACCACCAGGGCGCACCCATCGTCGTCACGGCGACGACGTGGCGCACGCCCGTCAGCAGCGGGCGGATGACGCCGCCGTTGATGTCGAACACGACGCCGGGCGCCCACACGCGGTCGAACCAGCCCTTCAGCATCGCGGGCATGCCGTACCACCAGGTCGGATAGACGAAGACCAGCGCCTCGGCGCGTTGCAGGCGCGCGATGTGGGTTTCGATCCCCTGCCGGTTGACGGTCGTGTCGTTGTAGCGGCCGCGCTCGTCGGCATCCATCACCGGCTGGAAACCTTCGGCGTAGAGATCGAGCAGGTCGATCGCGTGTCCGCGCGCCGCGAGCGCCGTGCACGTCGCGTCGCGAAGTGCTGCGGCGTAGGAGTCCGCGCGCGGATGGCAGTAGACGACGAGGATCTTCATGCCAGTGCGCGCAGCGTCGCGCGGACCTTGTCGAGGAACGTCGCGCGGGTGGCGTCGGTCGAACGGTTCATGTCGTAGTGCGCGATGAAACGGACCTTCGCGCGTCCCGCGGTCACGATGCGGAAATAGCGCACGATGTTCTTGCGCGGCGGATTGCCCATGAGGAACGTCGCCACCCACCACGGGCGCCCGTAGGTCGAAATGCCGGTGACCGAGCGGATGTGCTTCAGGTTCGGGCGTGCGATGCCGTCTTCGCCCAGCACGAAGGAAACGCCGGGCAGCATCACCTTGTCGAACCAGCCCTTGAGCATCGCCGGCAGACCGTAGGTCCAGGTCGGGTAGACGAAGACCAGCGCCTCGGCCCACAGCAGCTGGTCGACGTATTTTTCGACGCCCGCGCGGTTCTTCGACAGGTCGTGATAGTCGAGCCGGTCGGCACGCGACAGGATCGGGTTGAAATTCTCGGCATAGAGGTCGAGATCGACCACCTCGTGCCCGGCATCCTTCAGCGTTTCGAGCGCGACGCGGTGGATGGCCGCGTTGTAGCTGGTTTCGACCGGGTGGCAGAAGACGACGAGAACCTTCATTCGCACGCACGCTGGGCAGGGTTTGGGACCGCAATCGCCTGCCGGCAAAGCACGCGACGTGCCAATTCTCTTGCCCGTTTGGCCGCCGCATTGCAACGATCCGGAAGCCCCGAAACCCCGTCCCGAGGCCGGAAATGCTCGTCACGCGACAAAAGGTCCTGCGCCGCTTCTGGTACCCCGTCCTGCCGGCCGACCGGCTGGGGATCGAGCCCGTCGGCTTCACGCTGCTGGGCAGCCCCGTCGTGCTGTGGCGCGACGAGACGGGCGCGCCGGCCGCGACGATCGACCGGTGCTGCCACCGCACCGCCAAGCTCTCGCGCGGCTTCTGCGAGAACGGCCGCGTGATCTGCGGCTACCACGGCTGGGAGTTCGACCGCACGGGGGCCTGCGTGCGCATTCCCCAGCACAAGGACCCGGCGCGCACACCGAAATTCAGGATCGACGCCTATCGCGCGGCCGAACGCTACGGCTACGTGTGGGTGGCGCTGGACGAGCCGATGTTCGACATCCCCGAAATTCCCGAGGCCGCCGACCCCGCCTTCCGCCGAATCCCCGAATTCTACGAGACATGGAATGCGGGCGCGCTGCGCATCATGGAGAATTCGTTCGACAACGCGCATTTCACGTTCGTGCACCGGTCGAGCTTCGGCGACCCGAACCCAGCCCCGTCGGAGATGAGCTACAAGGAATTCCCGTGGGGCTTCGAGACGCACTCGGTCGTCCACGTGAAGAACCCCGACCTGCAGAAGAAGAATCTCGGTCTCGCGGACGAGATGACCGTGCGCGACAACACGCGCACCTGGTTCGTGCCGTTCTTCCGCAAGCTGCGCATCCGCTACCCCAACGGGCTCGTCCACGTGATCCTGACGGGCGCCACGCCCATCGACGACCGCACGAGCCAGATCGTCCAGTTCGTCTACCGCAACGACACCGAGGCCGACACGCCCGCCGCCTCGGTCGTCGCGTTCGACCGGCAGGTCACGGCCGAGGACCGCGCGGTCCTCGAATCGACCGACCCGGACGTGCCGCTCGACCGGGCCTCGGGCGAGGAATTCCACATGCCGTCGGACAAGCCGGGCCTGCTGATGCGCCAGCGGCTGGCCGAAATCCTTGCGGCCGCCGGCGAGACCGAAATCCGGGCGTAACCTTCCGGCGGCCCCGCCCGAAACGACCGGAGCAGGCTTTCCCGAAAACCGGGGAGGCTCCAGATGACGGAGAATCCGCCATGTCGCTTCAAGTCGTTAACGGAATCCCTTGTTTCAACTGCACCGACGTCGAGAACGCCAAGAAGGGCCAGACGCAGGACACCGCGTCCGTCGGCAATATCGCCGATCTGACCGCTTCGCCGAGCCGGCAGTTCTCCGTGCCCAACGATCCGCTGGCGGTCGGCGACCGCGGCCGGGTCGTCAATTTCGGAGCCTGACCGGCACCGAAAACTCCCTTCCCGATGCGCGGCCTGTGCAATGCTCCCGCGCGATGGAACGCGACGACTGGTCCGAACTTCTGGCCCGCGCACAGGGCGGCGACGCGGCGGCGTACCGGCAATTCCTGTCGGAATCGGCGGGATTCCTGCGCGCGATCGTCGCCCGCACCGGGATCCCGGCCGATCAGGTCGAGGACGTGGTCCAGGAGACGCTGATCAGCGTCCACGCGATCCGCCACACCTACGACCCCACCCGGCCGGTGCGGCCGTGGCTGACCGCCATTGCGCGCCGGCGTGCGATCGACTGGCGCCGACGGCGCAATTCGGCCGCGGGGCGCGAAATCGCGCTCGACGACGTCGGCCATGAAACCTTCGCCGATCCCGCCTCGAACCGGGACAAGGACAGGTCGGAAGCGGCCGCCGCCATCCGGCGGTGGCTGACCGAACTGCCGCCCGGGCAGCGTCAAGCGGTCGAACTGCTGAAGCTGCGCGAACTCAGCCTTGCCGAAGCCTCGGCCCTGTCGGGCCAGTCGGTGGGCGCATTGAAGGTTGCCACGCACCGCGCGATGATCGCGCTGCGCAAACTCTGGAAACGCGACGAGCCGGCATGAAGCGCGGAACCGAAGACCTGATCGGCGCATTGAGCGAGGCGGTTGTCCCGGTGCGCCGGCTCGCCCGGCCGTCGGTGCGCGCGGCCGGCTGGCTCGCCTTCGTGCTGGTCTTCGTCGGTGCGCTCGTCGCCGTCCGCGGGCAGCGCGCGGATATCGGCGCGCGTCTGGCCGATCCCGATTTCCTCGTGCCGTGGATCGCGTCGGTTCTCGTCGCGGGAACGGCGGCCCTCGCCGCCTTCCACCTGACCGTGCCCGGCTCGGCGCGCTGGATCGCGTTCCTGCCGCTGCCCCCGCTCGCCGTGTGGCTCGCCACCTTGGGTGCCGGGTGTGTGCGCGAAATCTCCGAACTTGGTCTCGCCGCGTTCGGCACCAGCTTCGAATGCCTCGAATTCATCGTGCTGACGAGCGTGCCGCTTTCCGTCGCACTCGTATGGATGCTGCGGCGCGCGGCCCCGCTGGCACCCGCCGGCACGCTCGCGATGGGCGTGCTCGCCGCTGCGTCGGCGGCATCGGCCGGGCTCGAGCTTTATCACCACATCGACACGTCGACCGAAGCGCTGGTCTGGCATCTCGGCACGGCGGCGGCCGTCGTCCTCGCGGGATTGGCGAGCGGCCGAAGCGTCCTCACGCTGCGCGCGGTCAACGACTGACGCGGCCGGCGGCGCGATGTGCTCGCCACGATTGTAGTCCTTACGAAAAATCTAATATTCGACCATAACCGCCCGCGAGGCGCCGATGCGCCTCGCGTCCGCCGGCGGTTCCGGCGTGCCGATCCGAAGAAAGAATTGAAAGA
>JAYRKO010000201.1:0-5405 GCA_041905745.1 Tagaea sp.
AGGCGCCCGCCGGCGGCGGCGAGGAAGACCGCATCGCCAAGATCGCGCGCCTGATCGCGGCCGGCCGCCTGCCCGGCTGCACGCGCGTGCTGATCGAGCGCGTGCGCCTGATGCTGGCCGGCGCCAATCCGCTGGTGCGCAGCGACCCCGAACAGGAGGTGCCGAGCTTCCGCACGTTGCTCGACCGCCTGGTGCCCGACGGCGACCAGATCTTCGGCGGCACCGACATGGTCGACGCGCTGGTCCAGCGCAAGATGCGCATCCTCAATCGCGGCGGTGCGGCCGGCTACCGGGCCGCGGCGGCGTGGATCTGCATGGTGATGCTCAATCCCGTGCGCAAGACGCGCTTCATGATCGCGCTGACGCAGTGCCCCACGGGCCAGCAATATCCGGAGGAGACGTTCGGCCTCATCGACGACGTGCTGGTGAAGGTCGAGTCGATCTCCGACATCGTCAAGGCGCGCCTGCCGCCCAACGAGAAGATGGCCGGCATCACGCTGGTATGGAACGAGATCCGCAAGGCGCCGCTGCCGCTTGAGCATGTCGACCGGATCTGCAACCGCCTCGACGACCTGCTTGTCCACTACGTCAAATCCGAACGCATCCTCGAGAAGATCGACGATCCCGCGCGGCCGCTGCGCATGCGCACGATGATGCTGATGAAGATGTGCCTGCCCACGTCGCTGCCGCCGGGCAAGGCGTCGAACCTCGCGCGCGAGATCATCGTGGGCATGCTGAAGCGTCCGAACTTCGAGGGCGAGGTCGTGGCCGACATCACCGACCCGGCCGAGAAGGCGCGCGCGCAGCGCGACCTGTTCATCCTGATGCGCCAGGCCGGCTTCATGTGAGCGTCGAGGGCGTCGCCGCCGGCGTGGCGCGCGGCACCGCGCGGCTGCTCGCGCGGATGGGCTGGACCGCACTTCCCGAATTCCCGCTGGCGAGCGGCCGACGCGCCGACCTTCTGGCGATTTCGGCCGATTCGCGCGTGTTGGTGGTCGAGATCAAGTCGTCGGCCGCCGATTTCCGCGCCGACCGGAAATGGACCGAATATCTCGACTGGTGCGACCTGTTCGCCTTCGCCGTGCCGGCCGAATTCCCCTTGGACCTGCTGCCCGGGGACGCCGGCCTCATCGTCGCCGACCCGTTCGATGCGGCCCTGCGGCGCGAATTCCGCGCCGGACCGGCGCTGCCCCCCGCAAGGCGCAAGGCACTGGTGCTGCGGTACGCGCGGATGGCGGGTCAGCGCCTGCACCGCCTCGCCGACCCCGAGCTGGGCCCGGAAGGAATTTCTTAATTGTCGCACGCTAACATGTTGCTCGCATGGAAGGCGGCGACCAACCCGACGAACAGCAGGGATCCTATGCCCGCGTCTACGACGCGGCGTTCGCGCAGGCGCGCGCCGCACTCGACGCGGGCGACATGGCGCCGCTTGCCGACTGGTTCGCGCGCGCGGGCGCCCCGCCGCCGCGCGTGATCTGGCGGCCGACGGCCGAGGATCTTCCCGAAGGCGCCTTGCGCGGCGCGCTCGCGAACTGGACGGCGCTCGCCGCCGGCGGCATTCCCGACTGGCGGCGCCTGCACGCCGAGGAGATGGGCGTCGACATGGTGCATCTGTCCGTCGTCGACCCGGTCGAGGACGGCGATTTCCGCTTCGCGCTTTACGGTTCGGCGATCGCCAGCACGGCCAAGCGCGACTATCGCGGCGAGACGGTGCGCGAGATGGCGCTGCGCGTGCGCACGCCCGGCCCGCTTTTCTACCACGTCGTCTATTCGCTGGCGCTCGCGCGCGGCATCCCGGCCGCGACGTGGAGTGCCGCCCCGCCCTGGCAGCCGGTCGCGGCGTGGCACCGGCTGGTGCTGCCCTTCGCGTTCGGCGAAGGCGGATCGCGCACGCGCTTCCTCGTCGCGATGAAGCCCGACGGCACGCGCGAGGTGTCGAGCGAGGCCAAGCGCGAGGCGGAAGTGCGGCTGAGCTGAGGCGCAACCGGGCGCGCTTGCGGCGCGCGCGGCGGCGGGTCTAGGCTTCGCGTCCCCTCGTTTCCCGCCGGAGTCATTCCGCACCATGCAGTCCCAGCCGCGCCCGCATGTCGGGCTTGCGACGTTCCTCGGGCGCCTCTGGCGCCTGACGCGCCCCTACTGGTCGAGCGAGGACCGCTGGTACGCGCGCGGCCTGTTCGCCGTCGTCATCGGGTTGACGCTGGGCGGCGTGTGGCTCGAAGTGCTGTTCAATTCGTGGAACAACGAATTCTACAACGCGCTGCAGGAAAAGAACGAGGCGGAGTTCTGGCGCCAGTTCGCGGTGTTCGGCTGGCTGGCCGCGCTGTTCATCGGCAATTTCGTCGCCACGCGCTGGTTCAGCCAGTGGCTGCAGATCCGCTGGCGCGAATGGCTGACGCGCCGCTACGTCGACGCGTGGCTGGGCGGCCGCGTCTATTACCGCTTCCAGGTGACGGGAGCCGACACCGACAACCCCGACCAGCGCATCGCCGAGGACGTGAAGCTCTTCGTGTCGACGACGCTGGGACTCGTCACGCAGCTCGTCAATTCGGTGCTGACGCTGGGCGCCTTCCTGACGATCCTGTGGGGCCTGTCGGGCGATTTTTCGGTGACGCTGTTCGGCACCGAGATCGCGATCCCCGGCTACATGGTATGGTTCGCGCTGGTCTATTCGGTCGCGGGCACATGGCTCACGCATCTGGTCGGCAAGCCGCTCGTGCCGCTCAACTACGCCCAGCAGCGCTACGAAGCCGATTTCCGCTTCGCGCTGGTGCGCTTGCGCGAGAACGCCGAGCAGGTGGCGCTCTACGGCGGCGAGGGTCGCGAGCGCGCGAATTTCCTGCAGCGCTTCGCGGGCGTCGTCGCCAACTGGTACGCGCTGATGTGGGCGGGGCTGAAGCTCAACGTCTTCACCGCCTTCTTCAACCAGATCGCCATCGTGTTCCCCTTCATCGTCGCCGCCCCGCGCTATTTCTCGGGCGCGCTGCCGCTGGGCGGGCTGATGCAGACGGCCTCGGCCTTCGGGCAGGTGCAGGGCGCGCTGTCCTTCTTCGTGCAGGCCTACGGCCAGCTCGCGGACTGGAAATCGGTCGTCGACCGTCTGCTCGATTTCGAGACCGCCGTCGCCGAGGCCGAAGCCGAAGCGCGCGACGCCCCGCTGCACGAAAAGCCGGCCGCCGACGGCGCGCTCGCCATCGAGAACGTCGACGTGGGCCTGCCGGGCGGGCGCACGCTGATCGCGGGCGCCACCGCGCGCGTGGCGCCGGGTGCGCGCATCCTGCTGACCGGCGATTCGGGGTCGGGCAAGAGCACGCTGTTCCGCGTGCTCGCAGGCATCTGGCCGTTCGGGCGCGGCGACGTGGCGCTGCCGCCGCGCGGGCGCATCCTGTTCCTGCCGCAAAAGCCGTACATGCCCATCGGCACGCTGCGCGAGGCGCTGCTCTACCCGAACGCCAACGGGGCGAGCGACGCGACGCTCGAAGCCACGCTCGCCGACGTGCGCCTGCCGCATCTGGCCGGCCGGCTCGACGAGGCGGCGCATTGGGGCCAGCGCCTGTCGCCGGGCGAACAGCAGCGCCTGGCGGTCGCGCGTGCCCTCCTCGCCAAACCCGACTTCCTGTTCCTCGACGAGGCGACCGCCGCCCTCGACGAGGCGACCGAGGCGCATGTCTACCGCCTGCTCGCCGAACGGCTGCCGCAGACCGCCATCGTCAGCATCGGCCATCGGCCGTCGCTGAAGGCGTTCCACACTTCGTTCTGGAACGTCGCAAGGAGCGCGGGCGAAGGCGCGCCGGCGCGCCTCGCGCTCGCCTAGGGGGCCTGCATCACGGCGAGATTGAACGTCGTGCGCGCGACGAAGCCGAGTTTTTCGTAGAGCGTGCGCGCGGCCGCGTTGTCGGCGTAGAGATGCAGGAACGGCCGCTCGCCGCGCGCGGCCATGCCCGCCATCAGCGATTCGACCAGTGCCGCCGCATGGCCCCGGCCGCGGCAATCGGGATGGACGCACACCGCGCTCACCTCGGCGAAGCCTTCGGGACGCATGCGTTCGCCCGCCATGGCGGCAAGCCGGCCGTTTTCGCGGATGCCGATATAGCGGCCCAACTCGTGCGTGCGCGCGAAGAAGGGGCCGGGCTTCGTCAGCGCGGTCAGTTCCAGCATCTCGGGCACGTCGGCGGGCCCGAGCGTTTCGGGCGCGAAAGCCGGATCGGCAGCCGGGATGCGTGTCGCGATCATCTGCAGCACCGGTGCCGCCTGCTTGATGTCGAGGCCGTCGACGGGAACGGGTGCGACCGCTTCGGGATAGAGCAGCGCCACCGGCCCCGTCCCGGCGATGTCGCGCAGTTCGCGCCGGGCCGCCGGCGTTTCTTCCAGATAGGCGACGAACGGCGCGATTTCGGCCGGATAGCGCACGACCGCGCGGCCGCGCTGCGCCAGATGCCGGTGGCCGGTCGCAAGCGCCGACAGGATCGGCGTATCGAGGGAGGCCGCGTTCATTCCGCCGCAGCCGCCACGTCGGCGAACAGGTAGCGTTCGAACCAGTCGGGGAAGGCGCGCACGTGGCGTGCGTCGCCCGTCGCGGCAAGGCCCATGCGCCGCGCGCCCTCGAAATCGGCGTCGCCCCGCCACCACGCGACGAGGGCCGCGAGCGGCCCCTTGACGACGACGCGTTCGGGAAAGCCCGGATTGTGCGCGCACAGCTCGGCCTCGGTCCGGCGCAGCAAGAGGAAGCGGTGCCGGTTGCGGCCGATCTCGAAGCGCACGACGAAGGGCTGCTCGGGGATTTCCGCCAGCCGCACGCGGCGCTCCATGTCGACCAGCACGGCGTCGAGGTCGATGTCTTCCGACGCGGCCTTGCGCGGCAGCCAGCGCTGCCCCCACACGCCCAGCGCCTTGATCATCTCGAACAGTTCCTTGCCCGCGGGGGCGAGCGCGTATTCCGGGCCGCCCGCACGTTCGCTGCGCAAGAGGACGCCGGCATCGACGAGCGTGTGCAGCCGCTCGGACAGCACGGTGCGCGAGATGCGCGGGATGCCGCGGCGGATGTCGCCGAAGCGCCGGCTGCCGCACAGGATCTCGCGCACGACGAGAAGGGTCCAGCGCCCGCCGAGAAGCTCGTGCGCGCGCGCGATCGCGCAGAATTGTCCGTATCCGGTCATGCGCGGAAAACTAGCACCGGGCCCGCTACCGAGTCCGGTCCGGAATCCGGACTACAAACCGAGCTTGCGCCAGCGGGCCAGCGCCACGACGGCCCACACCGCCTCGACGAGGCCGAAGGGCCAGGCGCCCGACATGAAGCCGTAGACCGACGCCAGC
Organism: Tagaea sp.; assembly: GCA_041905745.1. Lineage (GTDB taxonomy): Bacteria > Pseudomonadota > Alphaproteobacteria > CACIAM-22H2 > CACIAM-22H2 > Tagaea. The sequence goes on from JAYRKO010000201.1 coordinate 5,311, forward strand.
AGGCAGCTTGCCGCGAAGCCCAGCACGTAGATCCGCCCGCGGCTTTCCAGCGCGTAGAACGCGACCATCGTGCCGACCGCGAAAAGCCCGAAGAG
>JAYRKO010000202.1:0-5401 GCA_041905745.1 Tagaea sp.
ACCAGCGTGTCCGCACCCGCACCGCCCACCAGCGTGTCGTCGCCAACACCGCCGTCCAGCACGTTCCCACTCGCGTCGCCCGTCAGCGTGTCCGCGAAGTTCGAGCCTTCGAGATTTTCGAACCCGGAAAGCGAATCGCTCTGTGCATCGCCACCGGTCCCGGTATTCGTCGCGAGGCTGACATTGACTGCTGCCGACGAGCCCGCATAGCTGGCGGTATCGATACCCGTGCCACCGATCAGCGTATCGGCGCCGGCGCCACCCACGATCGTGTCGTCGCCGGCGGCGCCGTCCAAACGATCGTTGCCCGCGCCGCCGCCCAGACGATTGGCGCCTGCTTCGCCGGTCAACGTATCGGCATTGGCCGAGCCCGTGACGTTCTCGATGCCCGAAAGTACGTCGCCAGCCGCATCGCCGCCGCTTGCCGCACCGGTGGAAAGATTGACCGTGACGGCCGAAGCGGACGCCGAATAGTCGGCCGTGTCGCTGCCGGTCCCGCCGACGATCGTGTCGGCCCCGGCACCGCCGGCGAGCTTGTCGTCGCCCGCGCCGCCATCGAGGCGATTGGCGCCTGCGTCGCCCGCCAACGCATCGTCGCCCGAACCGCCCGTCACGTTCTCGAAACCCGAAACAACGTCGCCGGCGGCATCGCCGCCGCTCGCGGTACCCGTCGCGAGATTGACGCTTACACCCGCCGTATCGGCGGCGTAGCTCAGCGTGTCCGTCCCCGTCCCGCCGATCAGCGTGTCGGCACCCGCACCACCCGTTATCGTATCGCTGCCGGCACCGCCGTCGATGCGGTTCGCATTCGTATCGCCCGACAGCGCATCGGCACTGGCCGAACCAACGACATTCTCGATGCCCGACAGAACGTCGCCCGCGGCATCGCCGCCGCTCGACGTACCGGTCGCCAGATCGATCGAAACGCCCGACGCGGAGGACGAATAGTCGACCGTATCCGTGCCGGTCCCGCCGGTCAGCGTGTCCGCACCACCACCACCCGCAAGCGTGTCGTCGCCGGCACCGCCGTCCAGCGCGTTCGCGTTCGCATCGCCGGTCAGTACATCGTTGCCAGCACCGCCCACCACGTTCTCGATGCCCGACAGCACATCGCCCGCCGCATCGCCGCCAGCCGCGGTGCCCGCCGCGAGATTGACGTTCACCGCCGCCGAATTGGCGTAGCTCGCCGTATCGGTTCCCGTGCCGCCGACCAGCGTATCGGCACCCGCACCGCCCGCCAGCGTGTCGTCGCCGGCACCACCGTCCAGACGGTTCGCCGCCGCATCCCCCGTCAGCACGTCGGCGCCCGAACCGCCGGTCACATTTTCGATGCCCGAATAACTGTCGCCGCGCGCGAGACCGCCGCTGCCGGTACCGGCAGCAAGATCGACGCTCACGCCGGCCGCATCGCTTGCGTAACTGACGCCGTCCGTTCCGGTGCCGCCGGCGAACGCCTCGCGAAGACTTGTGCCAACAAGCGCGTCGTTGCCCGCCGTGCCTGCGACATCGAGCGCGCCGGTCGACAGAGCGGCCGAAGCCGACGCCGTAGCCGACACCGTGCCGCCGCCCGCTTCCGCGGTCGTTGCAGTCAACTGGAATGCACCCGTCGCCGGCGCATCGACGGCATCTGCGGCACGTACGCCGACTGTCACGGAAAGGTTGCCGTTCGCGTCGATCGCATTGGTGAACACGATCCGACCGCCCGTGCCGTCGGCGCCCGGCGTCCACACGCCGCCGGCCGCATCCTCGACGATCAGCTTGTCGGGCACGTCGAGCGCGACCGTATGCGTTTCGGATCCGTCGTTGTCGCGGAAATGCGCGGCGATCGAGATATTTCCGGTCTCGCCGTTGACGAAGGTCGCGTCGTTGCCCTGCGCGCTGCGCACGTCGACGGAAAGCGCGCTCGGCGTGTCGGCGGCTGCCGAAACGTCGATATGCAGGTTCGCCGTGCGCGAAGCCCGATCGCCCGACGCCGCTTCGGTCGACGTCGCCGTCACGCCCAGATCGACCGCACCCGATGCGTCGGCCGGCGGGAGATAGCGAAGCCCCGCGAGATCCCCGGCCGCCAGCGTCCAGCTGCCGTCGCCGTTATCGGTGCCGGCCGAAAGCGTCGCGCCCGTCGGAACGCCCGAGACAACGATCGAAAGACTTTCCGAGCCGTCCGTGTCGGCAAGAATCGCGCGTATGTCGAGCGGGATCGCGGAATCTTCGGCGCCCGAGGCGACGGAAACGGCGAGCGCCGGGGCCGACGCGCTCAAATCCGGTGCCGGCGGCGGAACCGTCGGCAGCTCGGCCGTCTGGTCTGTCGTCGGCGGCGGTTCGACCACCGCAGCAACCTGCGTCGCTGCCGGAGCGAGGTTGAATGCCGGCGGCGGCACGACGGCGGCCGGCGCGACTTCGGCGCGTTGCGCGAACAGGCCGCTCGAACCGGACGGCGCTTGCGCAAGCGCGTCAGTCGTGGCGCCGAAATGCGCCCCCGCGGATTCCGCGCGGATTGCCTCGCCGCGCACGCCTTGTGGTGCGGCCGCGGGATCGCCGGCAGGCGCCGTGCCGTCGCCTGAAGGAATTGCGGCTGTCGGCTGCGGCGCACCATCGCCGCCCCCTTCGCCCGCTCGGGCGGCAGGGCCGCCGGGCTGCGACGCATTGGCCGCGGCACCGTCGCCACTACGTGCCGCAAGATTGGCATTGGCGACATGCGCCGCCGCTTCGCCGCGTTCACCCGCCAGAGTGCCTGCCGACGCGCCGTCGCGGGCGGCCGTACCGTCCGCTTCGGCGGCCTGCTCGCCCGAACTGCCGGCGCGCGCCGTTTCGATCTTCGGTCCGGCCGCGATCTCGACCGCACGCTCTTCAGCGGGCGCCTGCGGTTGATAGCTGCGCTCGTCGCCCATGAGCGTGCCGTAATGCACGGCACCCATAGAATTTGCGGCGTCCTGCGCGACATCGGGCGCTTGCGGTGTCTGGACACTAAGACCGATCTCGCCCGAAGGCGCTGCCGCAGCCTTGCCGTCCTTCGGAAGGGACGTCAGTTCGTCGAGCTGAACGTTGCGAGCATCATCGGCCATCGGACATTCGCATTCTGCAAAAACCGTTTCTGTTCAGTACATTACCGATATAGTTAAAATTATGCATTCTTTTTATATTTGAGTCCACAGCCAACTCCTCGATAGATATCTTGGTTGGCGATTCCCCCTCCGGAATGGCGCGTTTTGTCGCGCGGTATCCGGATGATCAACAGACCTGTAAGGCTACGAAAACAGAAAAATCGATGGCCGCCTCCCGCCAACACGCTACCGGTACCGGATTGCGCATGGCGCTCGATCCGACCCTGATGCTGGCATCGACCGCCCTCAACATCCTCGCGACGGCTCTGCCGGTCTTCACGCTTCAGGTCTACGACCGCGTCATCCCGAATGCCGCGTCGGACACGCTTGCCATGCTCGTGGCGCTGCTCGGGGCCGTCCTCGTCGTCGAAGGGCTCATGCGCGCGACGCGCAACGCACTCGCCGGATGGGCCGGAGCCCGCTACGAGCATGCCGCCGGCTGCGCGGCGATCCGCCATCTCGTCGAGGGCGACTTTACGGCCGTGCAGAAGGATTCGCCCGGCACGCATCTCGAACGCCTGAGCGCCATCGACCGGCTGCGCGAGTTCTACGCCAACCAGGGCGCCACGATCTTTGTCGACCTTCCGTTCGCCGCGATCTTCGCCGGCCTCATCTGGATCGTGGGCGGACCGCTCGTCTGGGTCACGCTTGCGGTGTTCGGCGCGTTCGCTCTCGCCGCGCTTGCCGTCGGCGGCGCGCTGCGCCGCGCGATCGTCGCACGCGCGCGCACCGACGACCGCCGCACGAGTTTCATGATCGAGGTATTGACGGGGATCACGACCGTCAAGGCGCTGACGATGGAGCGCCAGATGTCGCGCCGCTACGAGCGTCTGATGGACAACGCCGCCGTCGACATGCACGCGGTGACGTCGCTTTCGAGCTTTTCGCAGACCCTCGGCACGTTCTTTTCCAACCTTGCGGTCGTGGCCGTGCTCGCCTACGGCGCCGATCTCGTGCTCGCCGGGGAAATGACGGTCGGCCAATTGGCCTGCTGCTCGCTGCTGGCGGGGCGCACGCTGCAGCCGCTGATGCGCGCGATGGGAATCTGGACGAATTTCCAGAGCATCCGGATCGCGCGCGAACGCCTGCACGCGATCGACGAACTGCCGTTCGAGCCCGGCCACGAGCATTCGGGCGGGCCGAAGGTCGACCGCGGCGAGATCGAATTGCGCGAGGTCGATTTCGCCTACCCCGGCGGCAAGGAAGTCCTGCGCGGCGCAAACCTGAAGATCGCCGCCGGCGAAGCCGTCGCGATCGTCGCGGCAAACGGCAGCGGCCGCTCGACGCTGCTTTCCCTCATTGCGGGCCTCGTGCGCCCACGCCGCGGCGCGATCCTCTACGACGGCATCGCACTCGGCGCCAACCACCCCCGCCCGACGCCGGCGGAGGTCGGGTTCCTGCCGCGGCAGGGCACGGTCTTCCACGGCTCGCTTATCGACAATCTGACGATGTTCCGGCGCGGGCGGGCCGTCGACGTCGCGCTCGACCTTTCCGCACGGCTGGGTCTCGACCGCTATGTCGCCGCGCAGCCCAAGGGTTACGAAACCGAAATCGGCGAAAGCGAGACGCTACCCGGCGGCGTCCGGCAGCGCATCGCCATCGTGCGCGCGCTTGCCGACGAACCGCGCATCGTCCTGTTCGACGAGGGAAACAACGGCCTCGACCACGAGTCCAACGAGAAGCTTCTGGCGCTGCTGCGCGACCTCAAGGGCCGCGCGACGCTGGTGCTTGTGAGTTACCAGCCTTCGGTCATGCGCATCGCCGACCGCGTGCTGGAACTTCGCGACGGCCAGTTCTACGAACGCTCGGCGGAGCGCAAATGACCGACGCGCCGCAGAAGATCGCTGGCCAGCCGCCCGCGCGCCACCGGATCGAGGTCGTCCGGTCGGTTTCGCTCGCGGACGACCTGCGCCAGGGCCATCTCGAGGCGTTCGAGGCGACGTCACCGTTCGCGGCCTGCCTGATGCCGCTGCTGACGGCCTTGGGCTGGCGCGGCGATCCGCGCGTCCTCGTCGAGGCGATGCCGCATTTCACGTCGCATCTCGACCTCGACGGGCTGCGTAACGTTCTCGCCGAACTCTCCTACGCCACGCGTCCGTACAGGCATGCGGCCGCCGACATCGACCCGCGGCTTCTGCCGTGCCTGATCGTGGAAGGCGGACATCCACGCGTTGTTCTCGCGCGCGAGGGCGGACGCGCGCGGATTTTCGACGGCCGCACCCGCGACGAGCGCGACGTCGCCGCACGCGACCTGCGCGGCGAGATCTATCTGGTCGAAGCGCTCGAAGCGCCCGCCGACG
>JAYRKO010000203.1:0-5393 GCA_041905745.1 Tagaea sp.
GGACTGACGCGTAGATGCTTCCCGTCGATTTCCTCCACGACCTGCGTTTCGATGCCATTCCGCAATCCGCCCGACATCAGGCGCGCCGCTGCATCCTCGATCTCGTCGGCGTCGCGGCAAGCGGCCGAAAGACGGATCTGTCGCGCATCGTGCACGGCTTCGCGCTTCGACAGATGGCGGCTTCCGACACCGGCGCACGATTGATTTTCGACGGCCGGCGCGCGAGCGCATCGGGGGCTGCCTACGCCGGTGCCTCGACCATCGACGCCTTCGATGCCCACGACGGCCACGCCCTCACCAAAGGGCACGCCGGCGTCGCCGTCCTGCCTTCCATCCTCGCGGTTGCCGATGCGGAGGGGCTTCTTGGGCCGGGCGGCATCTCGGGCGCGGAACTCATCACGCTGACCGTGATCGGTTACGAGATCGCGACGCGCGCCGGCATTGCGCTCCACCGGAGCGTCAGCGACTACCACACATCCGGCGCCTGGAATTCGCTCGCCTGCGCGGCCCTCGGCGCACGACTGATGGGGCTGGATCGGGAAACGACGCGTCACGCGCTCGGAACGGCCGAGTATCACGGGCCGCGCAGCCAGATGATGCGCTGCATCGACCACCCGACGATGCTGAAGGACGGCTCGGGCTGGGGCGCCCTCGTCGGCGTGAGCGCCGCCTATCTCGCCCGCGACGGGTTCACCGGCGCGCCGGCCATCACGATCGAGGCCGACGACCAGCGCACGATCTGGTCCGATCTCGGAAGCCGCTGGCGCATCGAGGAACAGTATTTCAAGCCATATCCCGTCTGCCGATGGGCACAGCCTGCCGTCGAGGCGGCCGAATCCCTGCTTGCAGGGGCCTCGGTCGCGCCGGCCGAAATCGAGAAAGTGGAGGTCGAGACTTTCGGCCATGGCGTACGGCTCGGCACCGCCCTGCCGGCTTCGACGGAAGCGGCCCAGTATGCGCTTGGCTTTCCGCTAGCCGCCTATCTCGTACGTCGCAAGATCGGCGCCACCGAAGTCGGCGCTTCGGGCCTGAACGATCCGGAGATTGCGGCGATGGCCGCGCGCATCAGACTTTCAGAAGATCCTGAAATTTCCGCGCGGTTTCCCGCGAAGCGCTATGCCCGCGTGCGCATCCGGACAAAGGCCGGCCGGACTCTCGAGTCCGAATTGACGGCCGCTCGAGGCGATCCGGACAGCCCGCTCGCCGACGCGGAGGTCATCTCGAAATTCGAAACGCTCGCGGAGACTCTCGGCGCGAAGCGGGCGACTGCGATCCGCGACGCGGTCCTCGCGCTCGGCGAGCCGGACCGGCCCGTCGGACCGCTCGCGGACCTCGTTCTGTCCGCCTAGAGAACCTGATCGAGAAACGCGCGCGTGCGCTCGTGGCGCGCGTTCTTGAAGAATTCGGCCGGCGGGCCGTGCTCGACGATGGTGCCGCCGTCGGTGAAATAGACGTGGTCCGCGACTTCGGCGGCAAACCCCATCTCGTGGGTCACAAGGATACAGGTCATTCCTTCCGCCGCCAGTTCGCGGATCGCGACCAGCACTTCCTTCTTCGTTTCCGGATCCAGGGCCGCCGTGACCTCGTCGAAGAGCATCACAGTCGGCGACATCGCGAGCGAACGCGCGATCGCGACACGCTGCTGCTGGCCGCCCGACAGTTCGCCGGGATAGGCGCCCTGCTTTTCCGAAAGGCGGACCTTGCCAAGAAGCTTTTGCGCCCGCGCCTCGACCTCCGGCTTGGACTGCTTGAGCACGTGCAGCGGCGCCATCATCACGTTCTCGAGCGCGGTCTTGTGCGGGAAAAGGTTGTACTGCTGGAACACGATCCCGACCTTCCGGCGCAGAGCCAGCTTGTCGAGATCGGGATCATTCACTTCGATGCCGTCGACCTTGATCGAGCCCTTCTGCACCGGCACCAGCGCATTGATCGCACGCAGAAGCGTCGACTTGCCGGATCCCGAAGGACCAATGATGCACACGCATTCGCCGCGCCGGACGGTCAGCGATATGTCCTTCAACACCACGAGCGCGCCGAAGCGCTTTTCGACGCGGTCGATGACGACGACGGGTTCGCCAAGTTTGTGCGACATCTCAACCCTCAGAGCTTGACCGCGTAGCGCCGTTCGAGCCGCTGCGTCAGGCGTGCGATCGGATAGCAGTACGCGAAGAAGAAGAGCAGCAGCAGCGCGTAGAACGGCAGGTAGAGTTCCGTGCGCGCCTCGGCGACCAGCGCGCCGCGCGTGAGAGTCATCGCATCCTGGATGCCGACGACCGAAATCAGCGTCGTGGCCATCGTGAGGATGGCGTAGAGATTCATCCAGGGCGGGATCATGCGCTTGACCGCCTGCGGCAGGATGATCCGCCACAATGTCTGCATGCGCGAGAAGGCAAGGCTTTCCGCCGACTCCCACTGCCCAACGGGCACCGAGTTCACGCCGCCGCGCACGATTTCCGCGACATTGGCCATTACCGGCAAGGCAAGTCCGATGATCGCCTTGAACCAGGCGGGCAGCGCGACAACGACGCCGGCGACGCGCAGCTCGAACGGAAGCAAGAACATCGCGAAAAACAACAGAACAAGCCACGGCGAGTTGCGGAAAAACTGCGTGGCGATCCACGAGAAGCCGCGTACGGGCCGCAGCAACGAAATCTGCCCCAGGCCGAGAACGACGCCGGCAAGCGTTCCCACGGTCATCGACGCGACGCTGATGGCAAGGTTGAAAAGGAACCCCTGCCCGATCAACGGCGTCCATTTGAGGACGGTTTCGAAAATTCCCGGCCGCGCGGGACCGTCCGCAGCCTCGGCGACCGCGATCGAAAGCGCCGCCACAAGCAGCGCTGCTGCAAAGATCCGCCGCGAGGCGAAGAACGCGATCAGCGAACTGGATGCGAATTCACAGGGCGGAACTGCCGGCTTGCGGAACGGCAGCAGGACGGGCAGATCGCTCGCGCACGGGATCGCCTTCATGCGTTGTAACCCGGAATGCGCAACATCCGTTCCCATCGCTGCATCAGCCACACGAGCACGGCGACGATGGCGACATAGGTGATCAGCAGAACGACCATCATTTCGCGGACGTTCAGTACTTCCGACCAGACTTGGGCGGCGGCATAGAGAAGCTCCGGTACGCCGATTGCATAGGCAAGTGTCGTCGTCTTCACCAGATTGACCAGATTGTTTCCCAGTGCCGGCAGGCAGATGCGGAAGGCCAGTGGCAGGACGACGTAGACGTAGCTCTGCACGCGGGTATAACCCAGCGCTTCGGCAGCCTCCGTCGTTGCGGTCGGGACGGCTTCGATTCCGGAGCGGAAAATCTCGATGTTGAACGCGCCGGCGAACAGCGAAAACGAGATGATCGCCCAGCCCACGTTGTTGACGAGCGGAACCTTCTGCCCGAAGGCGTCGGTCACTGCCGGAAGTGCCGCACTTACCGCGAAGTAGAAGAAGGCCAGCTGGACGAGCGGCGGCGTGTTGCGGAAGAACTGGACGAACCCGGCAACGGCTGCACGCGCGAACGGCGAACGCGCGCCCTGAAGCCAGGCGCCGACCAGCCCGACCAGAATGCTCAGGACGATGCAGACGACCGACAGCCAGACGGTCGTCGACAGCCCCGTCAGGAAACGCGCGCGATCGAACGCGTCATAGGCGATGGAAACGTTGATGCCGTGCGCATTCGCCAGCCACTTGAACCAGTCGGCAATCGCCTGCATCGCCCCTCATCCGGTCCGGCCGCAGCGGCCGCCCGTTTCCGGGCAGCCGCTGCATGCCGTCCAATCAGCTGCTCTTGAGCTTGCGGTTCGTTTCGATCAGGTAGGGGCTCTGCTTGATTCCCCACTTGCGCTCGAGTTCGAGAAGGCGACCGGACTTGTGCCAGTCGATCGACATTTCCTTCAGCAGCTTGCCGAAAGGTGCGTCGAGATCCTGAAGCCGCACGCCGATGGCCCACAGCTGCGGGTCCTCCGAGACGAGCGGCATCTCGTAGTTCGCCCACTTCGGGTCGCCGCCGGAAAGCGTCGAAACGATGAGCGTATCGTCGAACAGGAAGGCGATGCAGTTGCCGCCCTGAAGCGCGTTGAGCGCATCGGGCACCGCCGGGAACACGACCATGTCGGGCGTGTAGAGCTCGCTGACGCGGCGGTTATAGTACGCGCCCTGCACCGCGCAGACTTTGCGGCCCTTCAGGTCCGACCACTGCTTGAGATTGGCCGATTTCGGCGCGAGCACGTTGGTGGCGCCGGCGTAGTAGTTCGGCTCGATCATGCCGACGACCTTGCGGCGCGCCTCGGTGTCGCCCATCGTCGCGATGACCATGTCGATGCGGCCCTGCTGGAGGAACTCCATGCGGTTGGCCGCCGTGACCGGGATCATCTCGACCTTGACGCCGAGCTTCTTGGCGACATCGTCGACGAGATCGATTTCGAGGCCGACGATCTTGCCCGACGGATCGAGGAAGCCCCACGGCTTGTAGTCGTTCTTCACGCCGACGACGATCGTGCCCTTCTGCTTGATCTGGGCGATCGTGTCCTGCGCCGCGGCCGGCGTCGCATTCGCGGCCGCGAGCCCCATCGCGACGACGGCGGACGACAGCGCCAATTTCAGAAGCCGTTTCATGCAACCCTCCCTCCGGTTTTCGGCAAAGTAGACCCGCATCATCTTCGAAATAGGTTACCGTGCCAACTTATCCCTGAACGACGCTTTTTAGCTTAAATGCGACGACGTCCCGCAACGCGCACGACTTTGCCCCTGACATGCGCGCGCAACTCGCTGCGCGGCGGGTGTCCGAAACGCGCGCGATAGGCACGCGAAAAATGGCTGGCGCTGACGAAGCCGCACGCCACGGCGACCTCCAGCACCGAAAGGCCGCTCTGTCGGATGAGCAGACGCGCGCGCCGCAGCCGCAGCTCCATGTAATGGGACGACACGGTCCGGCCGAGATGCGACTTGAACAGCCGTTCGAGCTGGCGAACCGAAACGCCGGCGATGCGCGCGAGCGTGCGGCGCGAACAGAGGTCCTCGAGCGAACTCTCCATCCGCTCCAGAACGCGCACGAGCTTGGGATCGCCGACCGAGAGCCGCTCGCGCACGGCCATGCGCTGCGGCCCGTCGCCGGACCGCACATGCGTGTGCAGGAACCATTCGACGACGTCGCTCGCCAGTTCGTGGCCGTGCTCCGCCTCGATGATCGCATGCATCATGTCGAGCGCCGCGATGCCGCCCGAACATGAGATCCGATCGCCGTCGATCTCGAAGAGGCTACGCGTGAGATCGACGTCGGGGAATTCCTCGACGAAGGCCGGCACGTGCTCCCAATGGATCGTGCACCGCTTGCCCCGCAACAGCCCCGCGCGCGCCATCGCGTAGGTGCCGCCCGAGACGCCGCCCACGATCGC
>JAYRKO010000204.1:0-5373 GCA_041905745.1 Tagaea sp.
CACGGCAAGTCGTTCAGCACCGTCATCGGCTCGCTCACCTACGACAACAAGGGCGACCTGACGAAGCCGAACTACGTCTTCTACATCTGGAAGGACGGCAAGTACGCCGAGATGTGATCGACGCGAAGGCGCCGATCGTCGAGGGAAGGGCCGCCGAAAGGCGGCCCTTCTTTTTTGCGGTCCGGCAAACTTGTTACGTGCGCGCCTAGCCGCCTTGACAAGGCCGGACAGGCACGATGACAATTGTGTTACAGTCTTGCCGGCGTGCGGCGATCGGGGCTCCACTTCGAAAGTTCACGCAACGGCAAAGAACGGTTCAAAACCGTCGCATAGAAAATCGGCTCGACCGATTTGAAGGGGAGATGTCGCCATGAAGACGTCCAGGATTCTGTCCGCGCTTGCACTTGCCGGTACCATGCTCGTCGGTACCGCCGCCGCGTCCTACGCGGAAGAAGTCGTCGTCAAGATGTGGGCGCGCGCCGACCGCTCGGGCCCGCTGCGCGCGGGCAACGTCGTCGCGGCGGCCGAGACGCTCAACATGGCGCTGAAGGCCGCCGGCTCGGACAAGACCGTCAAGGTCGACGTGTTCGAAGGCCCGGCGACGGGCTACGACGCCGACGCGCTCGACATCCTCAAGGCCTTCGCGGTCGACCGCGGCCCCGACGTTTACGTCGCCGCGCACGAGTGGGTGGGCGAGTTCGCGAAGTCCGGCTACGCGATGGACCTCGAGGCTTTCGTCAAGAAGAACCCCTGGGCCTTCGCCGACGTGATCCCGGTCCTCTGGGAGTCGACCAAGTACAACGGCAAGATCTACGCGATCCCGCAGGATTCCGAGATCCGCATGTTCTTCTACAACAAGGACATGCTGCGCAAGATCGGCAAGAGCGAGGAATTCATCGAAGGCCTGCCCGCGATGGTCGAGCGCGGCGAATTCACGATGCAGGACCTCTCCAACCTCTGCAAGGAAGTGGTCGACAAGGGCGCCGCGCAGTTCGGCATGGTCCACCGGCCCAACGCCGGCCCGGACTACCTGATGAACTTCGCCGCGTTCGGCGCCAAGTGGATCGACGAGAAGACCGGCCAGCTCCTGCTGCCCAAGGCCGAGATCCGCAAGGGCCTCGAATGGTTCGCGTGGAACGCGGCCAACAACGTCACGCCCAAGAACAACACGGCGATGAGCTGGGACGAGATCCAGGGCGCCTTCAAGACCGAGAAGGCGTTCGTCTACCACCAGGGCGTCTGGGCGGTCGGCGAATGGATGCTCGGCGACGCCAAGGGCGGCAACTGGCCCAAGGACGCCGCCGGCTACTTCAAGAAGATCGGTTGGCTGCATGCGCCGGCCGCGGTCAAGGGCGGCCAGCCGGCCAACCTGTCGCACCCGATCGTCTACGTCGTGAACCCGAAGTCGAAGAACGCGGAACTCGCCGCGATGCTCGTCGCCTACGCCACGCTGCCCTATTTCAACACGCAGCACGCGGTGACGACGGCGCACACGGCCGTCCTCAACGGCCAGCGTTCGATCCCGTCCTACGCGAACGCCTGGTACCTCGCGGCGGCCACGCCGATGCTCGCGCGCTCGACCTTCATTCCCAACCATCCGGAGTTCGGCCGCTACAACGGCATCCTGTTCAAGGCGCTGCAGGGCGTCGAGACGGGGCGCCTGACGCCGGCCAAGGCCATCGAGTTCCTCGAGGACGAGATGACCAACGAGCTGAAGGGCGCGGTCAAGATCGTCGACAAGCTGGGCTGACCGGCACGACGCCTTTCCCCCCGTGGCTTCGTCCGGTTCGCGCGTTCGGCAGGGCGTCGACCGGGCCCTTTTCCTGGGCCCGGCGACGTTCCTGCTGTTCGCGTTTTTCGTGCTGCCGGTAATCGTCGATATCGGCATCGCGTTCACCGACATGAGCCGGAACCTGCGGGTCACCGGCTTCACGACGGCGAATTTCGCGCGCATGTTCGGCGGCGATTCCCGGCTTGCCGGCGTGATGCTGGTCACGCTCGGCTACGTGACGGGGACGCTCGCGATCTTCAACATCACCTACGGGCTCGTGCTGGCGCTGGTGACGACGTCGCTGCCGGACCGTACCGGCGCCTTCTTCCGCGCCGTGTGGTTCCTGCCGCGCATGAGCCCGTCGGTCGTCTACGCGCTGCTGTGGTCCTGGGTCGTGGCGCCGACCGACTACGGCCTTCTCAATCAGGCAGCGGCCTTCTTCGGCATTCCGCCGATGGACCCGAAGAGCGCCACGCCGATGCTGGTCATCATCCTCGCCAACGGCTTCATCGGCGCGTCGTTCGGCATGATCATCTTCACCAGCGCCATCCGCTCGATCCCGCAGCATCTGTTCCACGCAGCGCGGGTCGACGGGGCCGGCGGGCTCGCGATCGTGCGGCACATCACGCTGCCGGCGATCCGCTGGCAGCTCAGCTTCGTCACGATCTACCAGGCGCTCGCGCTGCTGGTCAGCTTCGAATACATCTGGCTCATCACCAACGGCGGACCGTTCTTCGATACGACCGTCTACGCGCTCTACGTCTACCGGCGCGCGTTCGAGAACGGCCAGTACGCCTACGGTGCGGCGCTGTCGCTGGGGCTCGTCGTCGTGGGCACGGTCGTCTCGCTCGTCCTGTGGCGCTTCTTCGACATGAAGGCGCTGCTCCAGCGCCCGCGCATCGAGGTGTCTTGAGCGCGCCCGCCGCAGCGGCCGCAAGGCCCGACTGGCAGGCGCTCGCCGCGCGCGCGCGCGTGCGCCGGCGCACGACAATGGCGCTCCTCTACACGTTCCTCGTGCTGGGTTCGCTGCCCATCGTCGTGCCGTATCTGTGGCTTGCCACCGTGGCGCTGTCGGGACGGACCGGCACGACGACCGTCGTGCTGTGGCGCACGCTCGCCATCCTGATGCCGGTGCTGCTGGTGTGGTCGATGGTGCGCCTCGCGGTCGAGGATTCCTGGAAGCTGCGCAAGATCGAGTTCGGCCTCGGCGCGGCGACGCTGCTGGCGCTCGCATTCGTCACCGGACCCTACCTCCACATCGACAATTTCCGCTTCCTGTGGACGGCCAACATCGCCGACCAGCTGAAGGGGCTGGGCGGCGTGGGCAACCGCTATCCCAGCGTCTGGCTCGCCTTCGGCAACTCGCTGGCGCTGGCGGGCGTGCAGATGATCCTCGTCGTGGTGACGGCGACGTTCGCCGGCTACTACCTGTCGCGCTTCGATTTCCGCGGCCGCGGCGGCTATCTCAAGGGCCTGCTCGTGCTGCACGCCTTCCCGGCGATGTCGCTGATCGTGCCGATCTTCCTCATCATGCACTGGGTCGGCCTGCTCGATACGCTGACGGGCGTCGTCCTCGTCATCGTGGCGCTGGAACTTCCCTTCGCGATCTTCGTCATGAAGGGCTTCTTCGACGCGGTTCCGTGGGACATCGAGATGAGCGCCATGACCGACGGCGCCTCGCGCCGGCAGGCCTTCTTCATGGTCGTGCTGCCGCAGGTCAAGGTCGGCATGATCGCCGTGGGCGTGTTCGCGTTCCTGCGCGGCTGGGAAGAATACGTCTTCGTCCGCACGCTGCTGTTCGAGAAGTCGAACTGGACGATGAGCCTCTATCTCTACTGGATGATCGACGACGTGATGGGGACGGACTACGCGATGGTCTCGGCCATCGGGCTGTTCTACGTGATGCCGTCGATCGTGCTCTACACGCTGTGCCAGAAATACCTGACGCAGATGTCGGTGGGCGGCATCAAGGGCTGAAACGATGGCGAAGATCGAACTGCGCGGAGTGGGCAAACGCTGGGGCGTGGTCGTCGCCGTCGAGCCGACCGACCTGACGATCGGGGACGGCGAATTCGTCGCCATCCTCGGGCCGTCGGGTTGCGGCAAGTCGACGACGCTGTTCATGCTCGCGGGCATCTACACGCCCAGCGACGGCGACATGCTGTTCGACGGCCAGCGCATCAACGACGTGGAAGCGCGCGACCGCAACGTCGGCATCGTGTTCCAGTCCTACGCGCTCTATCCGAACATGACGGTGCGCGACAACATCCTGTTTCCGCTGCGCTTCAAGGATGTGCCGCGCGAGGCGGCTGCCGCGAAGGCCGAGGCGGCGGCGCGTCTCGTGCAGGTCCACGAGCTTATGGAGCGTCGCCCCGGCCAGCTTTCCGGCGGCCAGCAGCAGCGCGTGGCGCTCGCCCGCGCGCTCATCAAGGAGCCGCAGCTCCTGCTGCTCGACGAGCCGCTTTCCAACCTCGACGCCTCGCTGCGCCTGACGATGCGCAGCGAAATCCGTTCCCTCCAGCGCAAGCTGGGCGTCACGACGCTGCTGGTCACGCACGACCAGATCGAGGCGACGACCATGGCCGACCGCGTCATCTGCATGAGCCGCGGCCGCATCGAGCAGGTCGGCACGGCCGACGATCTCTACCACCGCCCGAACAGCCTGTTCGTGGCCGGCTTCATCGGATCGCCGCCGATCAATCTTCTCCCCGGCACGCTTGCCGGCGGTCGCCTGCGGGTGGGCGAGACGACGCTGGGCGTTTCGGGTGCGGCCGACGGGGCCTGCGTGTTGGGCGTGCGACCGGAAACGGTGGCGCTGGGGCAGGGGCCGCTGCGCGGCACGATCCACGATCTCGAACCGCACGGGCGCGAGACGATCTATCACCTCGAAACGCCGCTGGGCGTCGTGCGCGCGCTGGAGGCGGGCGCCACGGCGCGTTTCCGGCTCGGCGATGCGGTCGGCTTCTCGATCGGCGCGCCGTTGCTGTTCGACGCCGGCACGTCGCGCCGGATCGAGGCCGCACAGGTCGCGACGACGCCATGAAGCGGCGCGTTCCGCGCCTCAAATGGCACATGCTGCGCCGGCGCAAATCCGATCCGGGACATCTGCGCGCCAATCTCGACGCGGCCCTCGACGCGGGTGCCGCGTGCGAGGTCGATATCCGATTCAGCGCCGACGGCCACGCCTTCTGCCTGCACGACGCCACACTCGATCGCGAGACGACCGGAACGGGGCCGGCCGATGCGCTGACGCGCGCGGCGATCGAACGCCTGCGCCAGCGTGCGCCGGACGGCACGGCGGTCGGCGAGGCGCCGCTCTTCCTCGACGAGGTGGCGGCAGCGGTTCGGGCGCGCGGCCGGGCGGATGGCGGTCTCGTCCAGCTCGATGTGAAGGCGGCGGTCGCCGCACTCGACGGCGCCCGGCTCGACCGGTTGCGCGCGACGCTCGGCGACGTCGCGGACCGCTTCGTGGCAGGTGCCTGCGACTGGCGCATGCCGACGCGATTGGCGGGCGCCATCCCGGGTCTCAAGGCGGGGTTCGATCCGCTCGATTTCTACCCGCGCACGATGCCGCAGGGCGCCGAGGCGTTCCGCGCGCTGGG
>JAYRKO010000205.1:0-5335 GCA_041905745.1 Tagaea sp.
CATCGGCGGGCTTCCCTGCGGCTGGGGCATCAAGAACAAGGACGGCTCGGCCATGCACGAGCCCGCGCACCCGGTGCTCGCCACCGGCAAGGTGCGCCACGTGGGCGACCCCATCGCAGTCGTCATCGCCGAGACGCTGGCGCAGGCCAAGGACGCGGCCGAGCTTCTCGACATCGAGCTCAAGGAACTGCCGGCGGTGTCGGGCGTGCGCGACGCGCTGAAGCCCGGCGCCCCCGTCGTCCATGACGGCGGCAGCGGCAACCTTTGCTTCGACTGGCATATCGGCGACGCCGACGCGGTCGCGGCCGCCTTCAAGAAGGCGCACAAGGTCGCCAAGATCGACCTCGTCAACAACCGCCTCGTCGCCAATGCGATGGAACCGCGCGCGGCCGTGGGCGAATTCGACCGCG
The DNA here is from genome assembly GCA_041905745.1 of Tagaea sp. Taxonomy (GTDB): domain Bacteria; phylum Pseudomonadota; class Alphaproteobacteria; order CACIAM-22H2; family CACIAM-22H2; genus Tagaea. The sequence continues at coordinate 411 of JAYRKO010000205.1, forward strand.
CGACGGGCGAATACACGCTCTACACCACCAGCCAGAACCCGCACGTGATCCGCCTGCTGATGGGCGCCTTCGTGCTGCACATTCCGGAAAGCCGGCTGCGCGTCTTCGCGCCCGACGTGGGCGGCGGCTTCGGCTCGAAGATCTACCACTACGCCGAAGAGGCGATCGTCACCTGGGCCGCGGCCAAGGTCGGCCGCCCGGTGAAGTGGACGGCGGAGCGTTCGGAATCGTTCCTCTCCGACGCGCACGGCCGCGACCACGTCACGCACGCGGAACTGGCGCTCGACAAGGACGGCAAGTTCCTCGCCCTCAAGGTCGACACGCTTTCCAATATGGGCGCCTATCTTTCGACCTTCGCGCCCGCGATCCCGACGTATCTCTACGCCACGCTGCTCGCCGGCGTTTACACCACGCCCGCGATCTACGCCGAGGTGAAGGCGATCTTCACCAACACCGTGCCGGTCGACGCCTATCGCGGCGCGGGTCGCCCCGAAGCGGCCTTCCTTCTCGAACGCCTCGTCGACGTGGCTGCGGCGGAGTTGGGCATGGACCGCGTCGAGATCCGCAAGCGCAACTTCATCCCGGCCAACGCGTTCCCCTACCAGACGCCGGTAGCGCTGCAATACGACAGCGGCGATTACGGCGCCACGTTGGAAGGTGCGCTGAAGCTCTCCGACTACAAGGGCTTCGAGGCGCGCCGGGCCGAGGCCAAGAAGCGCGGCAAGCTGCGCGGCATCGGCATCTCGACCTACGTCGAAGCGTGCGGCATCGCGCCGTCGAACATCGCGGGCGCGCTCGGCGCGCGCGCGGGCCTCTACGAATGCGCGAACGTCCGCGTCCACCCGACCGGGTCGATCACGCTGTTCACCGGCTGCCATAGCCACGGACAGGGCCACGAGACGACCTACGCCCAGCTCATCGCCGAACGGCTCGGCGTGGGCCTCGACCAGATCGAGGTCGTCCACGGCGACACGAACAAGATCCCGTTCGGCATGGGCACCTACGGCTCGCGTTCGCTCGCGGTCGGCGGCACGGCGGTCGTCAAGGCGCTCGACAAGATCGTCGACAAGGCCAAGAAGATCGCCGCCCACCTGATGGAGGCCGCCGAGGCCGACATCGAGTTCAAGGACGGCAAGTTCACCGTCGCGGGCACGGACAAGTCGAAAGCCTTCGGCGAGATCGCGCTGACGGCCTACGTCCCCCACAACTTCCCGCTCGACAAGCTGGAGCCGGGCCTCGACGAGACGGCGTTCTACGACCCGAAGAACTTCACGTTCCCGGGCGGCGCGCATATCTGCGAGGTCGAGATCGACCCCGACACCGGCGTCACGAAGGTCGTGAACTTCACGGCCGTCGACGACGTGGGCCGCGTCATCAACCCGATGATCGTCGAAGGGCAGGTCCACGGCGGCGTGGCGCAGGGCATCGGCCAGGCGCTCTACGAGAACTGCGTCTACGACGAGAACGGGCAGCTGCGCTCGGGCTCGTACATGGACTACCAGATGCCGCGCGCGGACGACCTGCCCTCGTTCAAGGTCGCCACGGCGATCACGCTTTGCACGCACAACCCGCTGGGCGTGAAGGGCGTGGGCGAAGTGGGCGCCATCGGTTCGCCGCCGGCGGTCATCAACGCCGTCGTCGACGCGCTCAAGGACCACGGCGTGCGCCACATCGACATGCCCGCCTCGCCCCAGAAGATCTGGGGGATCATCAACGGCAACCGCCGCATGGCGGCCGAGTAATCCGGAAACGGGAGAACACCATGTACGAATTCGCCTATCACAAGCCCGCTTCGGTGGCCGACGCCGTGAAGCTCCTCGCCGCGGACGGCGAAGCCAAGGCGGTCGCCGGCGGCCAGACGCTGATCCCCACGCTCAAGCAGCGCCTCGCGCGGCCCTCCTCGCTCGTCGATCTTTCCGCGATCCGCGATCTCGTCGGCATCTCGGTCGGCGGCGGCAAGGTCACGATCGGCGCGATGACCAAGCATGTCGACGTCGCCTCCTCGGCCGACGTGAAGAAGGCGCTGCCGGCACTTGCGGCGCTGGCCGACGGCATCGGCGATCCGCAGGTGCGCAACCGCGGCACGATCGGCGGCTCGATCGCCAACAACGACCCGGCCGCCGACTATCCGTCGGCGTGCCTGGCGCTCGGCGCCACGATCAAGACGAACAGCCGCGAGATCGCGGCTGACGACTTCTTCAAGGGCATGTTCGAGACGGCGCTGAAGCCGGGCGAACTCATCGTCTCGGTCAGCTTCCCGGTCGCCGAAAAGGCCGCGTACATGAAGTTCGGCCAGCCCGCCTCGCGCTACGCGCTGGTCGGCGTGTTCGTCGCCAAGGGCCCCGCCGGTGCACGCGTCGCCGTGACGGGTGCCGGTCCCTCGGTCTTCCGCTGGAAGGAAGCCGAAGCCGCGCTGTCGAAGTCGTGGGGCGTTGCCGCAGTCGAGAACCTGAAGGCGTCGGCCTCGGGTCTCAACAGCGACATCCACGCGGCGGCCGACTATCGCGCGCACCTGATCGGCGTCATGACCAAGCGCGCGGTCGCCGCCGCGGGCTGATCGCGCCCTTCGGAAAATTCATATCGGCAATGCGACGCGCCCCCTTCGGGGCGCGTCGTTCTTTGCGCGTGCGCTGCGGACGTGCCATCCTTGCCGGCCTCGCACACGCCCCGGATATCGTGACCCAGAAATGACCGCCAAAACGACCCTGCCCGACAGCGTCGACGCGACGCTCGCCCTTCTCGCCCGGCACCGCTACATCGCCGACCGCAGCCTTGCGACGGCCCTGTTCCTGTCGCTGAAGCTCGGCCGCCCGCTGTTCCTCGAAGGCGAGCCGGGCACCGGCAAGACCGAAATCGCCCGCGTGCTCGCGGCCGCCCTCGGTCGCCGGCTCATCCGGCTGCAATGCTACGAAGGGCTCGACGCCTCGACCGCCGTCTACGAGTGGAACTACCCGCGCCAGATGATGGAGATCCGCCTGGCCGAAGCGGCCGGCGCCAGCCGCGAGACGCTGGACGCCGAAATCTTCGGCGACCGTTTCCTCATCCGCCGCCCGCTGCTGGAGGCGCTGTCGCCCGATCCCGCCGGCCCGCCGGTGCTGCTGATCGACGAACTCGACCGCGCCGACGAACCGTTCGAAGCCTATCTGCTCGAAGTGCTGGGCGACTGGCAGGTGACGATCCCGGAACTGGGCACCGTCAAGGCGCCCGCCCCGCCGCTCGCCATCGTCACGTCCAACCGCACGCGCGAGGTCCACGACGCGCTGAAGCGCCGCTGCTTCTACGCGTGGGTCGATTTCCCGGCGGCCGAACGCGAGCTGGCGATCGTGCGCGCCAAATGTCCCGGCGTGGGCGAAGCGCTGTCGGCACAGGTCGTCGCCTTCGTGCAGAAACTGCGCGGGGAAGACCTGTTCAAGCTGCCCGGCGTGGCCGAGACGCTGGACTGGACGAACGCGCTCGTGGCGCTCGACCGCATCGCGCTCGATCCCGCGACCATCGACGACACGCTGGGCGCGCTCCTCAAATACCAGGACGACATCGCCAAGGTGCGCGGCACGACGGCGCTCAAGCTCCTGAAGGAAGTGGAGGCGGCTTCGGCGGCATGAACGGCGAAGCGGGCACCCTGCTGGAAAACGTCGTGCGCTTCACGCGCCTGCTGCGCGCCGCGGGCCTGCCCGTGGGGCCGGGGCGCGCGATCGAGGCGGCACGCGCGGTCGACGCGGCGGGTCTCGCACGCAAGGCGGATCTCTACTGGGCGCTGCACGCCACGCTCGTCAACCGGCGCGAACACCACGAAGTCTTCGATCAGGCCTTCCGCCTGTTCTGGCGCGATCCGAAGCTGCTCGAACGCGCGATGGGCATGCTGCTGCCCTCGGCGGTCGATCCCGACGCCGCCGACGAGCCGGACCCCACGCTGCGCCGCGTGGCGGAGGCCTTCCACCGCCCGCCGGAGGCGCGCGGCAACGCCGCCGAGGAAGAGCGCACCGATTTCGACGCCGCGATGACGTGGTCGGCCAGCGAACTCCTCCAGAAAAAGGACTTCGAGCAGATGACGGCGGCGGAGCTTTCCGACGCGCGCCGCGCCATCGCCCGTTTCGCCGCCCCCTTCCCCGAACGCGCGACGCGCCGCTACGCACCCAGCCACGCCGGCCGCCGCCTCGACCCGCGCGCCACGATGCGCGCGATGCTGCGTTCGGGCGGCGATCTCGCCGACCTGCGCTTCAAGAAGCGGCGCACCGAGCATCCGCCGCTGGTCGTGCTGCTCGACATCTCGGGCTCGATGGAGCGCTACGCGCGCATCTTCCTGCATTTCGTCCATATGCTGGTGAACGACCGCGAGCGCGTGTCGGTGTTCCTGTTCGGCACGCGGCTGACCAACGTCACGCGCGCGCTGCGCAAGAAGGACATCGACCTGGCGCTCGCGCGCGTTTCGGAGATGGTCGAGGATTGGTCGGGCGGCACGCGCATCGGGGCGTGCCTTCGCGAATTCAACTGGCGCTGGGGCCGGCGCGTTCTGGCGCGCAGCCCGACCGTGCTGCTGGTGACCGACGGGCTCGACCGCGAAGCGGGCGCCGGCCTCGCGCACGAGGCCGAACGGCTCGCCAAATCCTGCGGCCGGCTCGTCTGGCTCAACCCCCTCTTGCGTTACGACGGATTCGAGCCCAAGTCCTTGGGCGTGCGGGCGATCCTGCCGCACGTGGACGAGTTCCGCCCGGTCCACAATCTCGCCAGTCTCGGCACGCTGGTGGCGGCTCTGTCGGCACCGCCGCGCCCGCGCCGCACGGGACGCTACGAATGGAAGGGAATGGCCGCATGAGCGAAGACGTGCTCGACCAGGCCGCCGCCTGGCGCAAGGAAGGCCGCAAGGTGGCGCTCGCCACCGTCGTGACGACGTGGGGCTCCTCGCCGCGTCCCGTGGGCTCGCAGCT
>JAYRKO010000206.1:0-5330 GCA_041905745.1 Tagaea sp.
CCGGAAGCTTCGGCGACGGTCATCTTCGTCGTCATGGCGATCGTGCTGCTCGTCAAACCCGCCGGCCTTTTCGGGAGGGCGCGATGAACGGTTTCTTCGGCATGCCGCGCCACCACGCGCTCGTGACGCTCGGGCTGCTTGTCTTCCTGATCGCAGCGCCGACCGTGATCTACCCCGTCTTCCTGATGAAGGTGCTGTGCTTCGCGATGTTCGCGTGCGCGTTCAACCTTCTCATCGGCTATGTCGGCCTGCTTTCCTTCGGCCATGCGATGTTCTTCGGCGGTGCGGCCTACATCGCAGCGCACTCGGCCAAGGTGTGGGGTTGGCCGTTCGAGCTTGCGATTCTCGCCGGCATGGCGACGGCCGCCGGCCTCGGTTTCGTCGTCGGGCTGCTCGCGATCCGTCGCCAGGGCATCTATTTCGCGATGATCACGCTTGCCCTCGCCCAGATGCTCTATTTCCTCGCATTGCAGGCGAAGTTCACGGGCGGCGAAGACGGGCTGCAGAAGGTCCCGCGCGGCAAGCTTTTCGGGATCGTCGATCTGTCACATGACATGTCGCTCTATGCCGTCGTGGTCGTCATCTTCTTCGCGGTGTTCCTGCTGATCTACCGGATCGTCCACTCGCCGTTCGGCCAGATCCTGAAGGCTATCCGCGAAAACGAGCCGCGCGCGATTTCACTGGGCTACAAGGCGGATCATTACAAGCTGATCGCGTTCGTGCTGTCGGCGACTCTCGTCGGTCTCGCCGGATCGGTGAAGTCGATCGTCTTCCAGCTCGCCTCGCTGACGGACGTCCATTGGAGCATGTCGGGCGAGGTCGTGCTGATGACCCTCGTCGGCGGTCTCGGCACAGTCTTCGGACCGATCGCAGGTGCCGCGGTCATAATTTCGATGGAAAACTACCTCGCCGAGCTCGGCTCGTGGGTGACGGTCGTTCAGGGCGTCATTTTCGTGATCTGCGTGCTGGCATTCCGGCGCGGTATCGTGGGCGAGCTCGCCCGGTTCCTGCGTAAATCCCTGTAGCGGCTTGGCCCGAATCGGGCCGTCCGGCTAGATTCCCGGCAAAACAACAACCGGGAGTCCCCACATGCTCGACAGGTTTTTCGGCCTTTCGGCCGCGCATACCACCGTCAGAACGGAACTTCTGGCGGGCCTGACGACCTTCCTCACGATGGCCTACATCATCATCGTGAACCCTTCGATCCTCGAGATCGCGGGAATGGACAAGAATTCGGTTTTCGTCGCCACCTGCCTCGCGGCCGCGCTGTCGACCGCGATCATGGGCATCTACGCGAATTACCCGATCGCGCTGGCGCCGGGCATGGGGCTCAACGCCTTCTTCGCGTTCGGCATGGTCAAGGGCATGGGTCTTTCGTGGGAAACCGCGCTCGGCGCGATCTTCTGTTCGTCGGTTCTTACCGTGGCGCTGTCGATCAGCCCGGCGCGCGCCTGGATCTTCGACGGGATCCCGAAGGCGCTCAAATTCGGCATCGCCGGCGGCATCGGTCTCTTCCTCGCGATCATCGGCCTGAAGAACGCCGGCCTCGTCGTCGCCCATCCCGCGACTTTCATCACGCTGGGCGACCTGCACCAGCCGGGTGTGATCCTCGCCTGCCTCGGCTTCGTCGCGATGGTGGCGCTGGAGGCGCGCAAGGTACCTGGCGCGATCGTCATTGCGATCCTCGGCACCACGGCCGTCGGCGTGATCATCGGCGTCACGCAGTTCCAGGGCGTCGTTTCGGCCCCTCCCTCCCTCGCGCCCACTTTCCTGAAGCTCGACATCTGGGGCGCTCTCCAGACCGGCGTCATCTCGACAATCCTCGTGCTGATGTTCGTCGATCTTTTCGATACGGCCGGCACGCTCGTCGGCGTGACGCAGCGCGCAGGCCTGATGACGCCGGACGGCAAGTTGCCGCGCCTGCGTCAGGCACTGGTCGCGGACTCCTCGGCATCGCTCATCGGCTCGCTGCTCGGAACGTCGAACACGACCAGTTACATCGAAAGTGCTGCGGGCGTCGAAGCCGGCGGGCGGACGGGACTCGTGGCGGTGACGGTAGCCGTCCTCTTCCTGCTCGCGATCGTCTTCGCTCCCCTCGCCAACACCGTACCGGCCTATGCGACGGCACCGGCCCTCATCCTCGTGGCCTGCTACATGGCCAAGGGATTGGTCGATCTCGACTGGTCGGACATCACGGAGTACGGGCCCGGCATGGTCGCGGCGCTCACCATGCCGTTCACGTTCTCCATCGCGCACGGGATCGCACTGGGCTTCATCGCCTACGCGGCGATCAAGGCGCTGGCCGGCCGCGGCGGCGAGGTGTCGGGCGCGGTCTGGACGATCGCGATCATGTTCGTGCTCAAGTTCGCGTTCCTGTGACGGTCGCGGTAGAGTGACGGGATGCAGGAAGCCGCATTCCGCATTCTTGGGGAGGCTGATGTCGACGCGCTGAACCGGTATCTCGAGCGCACGCCGGACACGTCGATGTTCCTGCGTTCGAATCTCCGGCATGCCGGTATCGTCGATCACGGCAAACCCTACCAAGGCACTTACGTGGGGATTTTCCGGGGCGGCGCCCTTGCGGGCGTCGCCTCCCTTTACTGGAATGGAAACATGGTTCTCCAGTGCGAGGTCGGCGATGCGCCGGCCCTCGCCGGCGAGACCCTTGCTGCAGCTCTGCCGCGTGCCTGTCGGGGCCTCGTCGGTCCCCGGGCGTTGCTCGAGCCCGTCATCGCCCTGCCCCCGTTCTCGCTGCGCCGGGCCCGAATGGCTTCGCGGCAGGACCTCTACGCCCTCGATCTTGCGGCCCTTCCCGACCGGAGCCAGATGGTGGCCCGCGTCCGACCGGCGGCCCTCAAGGATCGGGAGAAACTCGCCGAGTGGCGGCACGATTACCTGTGCGAAACCCTGGGTGAGCCACCCGGCGAAGCGACCCGCCGGCAGGCGAAAGACGAAATGACCCGGGCGATCGAGGAGGGCCGCGCCTTCGTCCTCGCGATGGCGGACAATCTCATGGCCTATTCCGGCTTCAACGCGACGCTGCCCGATCTGGTCCAGGTCGGCGGCGTCTTTTGCCCCGCAGACGAACGGGGCCTTGGCTACGGGAGGGCGGCGACGCACGGCGCGCTGTTGGCGGCACGCGATCGGGGTGTCAAACGTGCGATCCTCTTCACCGCGGAAGACAATATCCCCGCAAAACGCTGCTACGAAGCGCTGGGCTTCCGGCAGGTCGGCGACTACGCGATCGTGATCTACTGATCCTCGAGCCGCTTGGCGTCGAGATCCCGTTCCGCCTTTTCACGGCCTGCTTCGTTGGCCTCGCGCTCCGCGCGGGACTGTCCGAATTTGGCACGGTTGGCCTCCGCCGCGCGGGCATCCGCTTCGCGTGCCAAGCGCTTGCGCATCCGACGAAGATTGACGATTTCCGCCACCTTGCCTCCTGCCGTGCCTTCGGCACATAGTCGCGCCCATGGTGCGCCGCGATACGCCCCAACATTACGATGCGACGGCGCGCAGCTTCCACTGGCTTGCGAGCGTGCTCGTTCTTTGCCTGTTCGCGATCGGTCTCTACATGACCGGTCTGGATTTTTCCGATTGGAAGGTTCGCGTCTATTCTTGGCATGAAAGCGTCGGCCTGACGCTCTTCGTACTGACGCTTGTGCGCATCGTCTGGCGCCTACGGAACGCGCCTCCACCCCTTCCGCCGTCGCCCTGGATCGAGCAGATCGCCGCCTACGCGAGCCATGCGGGCCTATACGCCCTGCTTCTGGTCATCCCGGCGATCGGGTTCCTCGGGTCCAATGCATACGGGTTCCCGGTGCGCTGGTTCGGGCTCGTCGAGTTTCCCGACCCGATCGGTGCAGATGAGGGAGTCGGCGAAACGCTGCTTTGGGTCCACGCAGCACTTGCGTGGCTCTTCGCAGGTATCGCGGCGTTGCATACGCTTGCGGCGTTGAACCATCATTTTCTTCGTCGCGACAACATCTTGCGACGCATGATCCCGAGCCTTCGGCCGCGCCGCGACGACTAACCTTCCATCGACGTCCAACTCTGTTCGCGCATGAACTGGGGCACGTAATAAGGGCCAAGACCACCCTTGCCAGTGACGCCGGACCCCTTCCAGCCGCAGAACGTCTGGATCCCGGGCCAGGCACCCGTCGTGGCGCCCGAGCGCCGGTTGGCGTAGAGGACGCCGGCCTGCGCGTGCGTAAAGAAGTAGTCGAGTTCGTTGGTATCGCGCGCATAGCATCCGGCCGTAAGGCCATACGTTCCCCGGTTTGCATCGTCGATCGCATCGACGAAATCGTCGAACGCAAGCAACGAAAGGAACGGAAGGAATAGCTCGTCCCGGTTCAACGGATGGTCCGACGGCAATCCCGCGACGATCGTCGGTTCGACATAGATGCCGCGATCGAAAAGGCCGCTGGAAAGTCGCCTTCCGCCGGCGACGATACGACCGTCGCGGCCGGCGGTCGCCACGGCCGCGTCGAATCGCATGCCGGACGCCGTGTCGATGACGGGGCCCATATAGACGTCGCGCAGTGCAGGATCGCCGATCCGCAGGGCCGCCGTCTTCTCCGCGAGTTTCGCCACAAACGGCTCGAAGATCGAGCGTTCGACATGGACGACCGAGCCGGCCGAACATTTCTGCCCCTGCAGCCCGAAGGCCGACCTCATGACCCCTTCGGCGGCAACGTCCAGCTCGGCCGTACCGGTCACGAAGGTCGGGTTCTTGCCGCCCATTTCCGCCAATACCGGACGCATTGCACGTCCCGATGCATTGTGACGCAGCATTTCCATGCCAACCGCATTGCTGCCGGTGAACGCGATCCCGTCGATACCGGGATGGCGTGCGAGAGCCGGTCCGGCCGCGGCACCGCAGACAAGATTGAACGCACCGGGCGGCAGGTCCGCCGCTTCGAAGCATTCGGCGAGAAGCGCGCCGCAAAGCGAGGCCTTCGGCGAGGGCTTGTAGACGACGGTGTTCCCACCGAGAAGCGCGCCGGCGCTCATGCCCGCGGACAGTGCCAGCGGGAAGTTGAACGGGGCGATGACGGCGAATACCCCGTAAGGCCGCAGTACGACGCGCGTCGCCTCGCGGGGAAACGCGCGCGCCATTTCCTGACCGTAACCGCCGTTCCGTTCTACGTCCGACGCGTAGTAGCGGATCAGGTCGACGGTCTCTTCGACCTCGCCCATCGCCTCGGCGCGCGACTTGCCGACCTCGACGAGGCAAGCAATGCCGAGTTCGTATTTGCGCTTCTCGACGGCCGCGGCGACGGCGCGCAATGCGCTCACCCGGCTGGGCCAGTCGCGCCGCGCCCATTCGG
>JAYRKO010000207.1:0-5330 GCA_041905745.1 Tagaea sp.
GCGCCCATGGCACCGCCTTCCGTCGGCGTCGCGATGCCGAGGAAGATCGTGCCGAGCACGAGGAAGATCAGGACCAGAGGCGGCACGAGCGTGACGAGGCAGCGCAGGGCGAGTTGCGCCCCCTTGAGCGTGCGCGCTTCCGGCGGCAGCGCAGGCGCGCAACCCGGAACGAAGATCGTCATCAGCAGCACGTAGCCGGCGTAGAGGCCCGACAGGATGAAGCCGGGGATGAACGCGCCCGCGTACATGTCGCCGACCGAACGGCCGAGCTGGTCGGCCATGATGATCAGCACGAGCGACGGCGGGATGATCTGCGCAAGCGTGCCCGACGCCGCGATGACGCCGGAGGCAAGCCGGCGATCGTAGCCGTAGCGCAGCATGATCGGCAGCGAGATGAGGCCCATCGCGATGACCGAAGCGGCCACGACGCCCGTCGTGGCGGCGAGCAGCGCACCCACGAAAATGACCGCATAGGCGAGACCGCCGGGCACGGCGCCGAACAGCTGGCCGATCGTGTCGAGCAGATCCTCGGCCATGCCGGATCGTTCGAGGATCAGCCCCATGAACGTGAAGAACGGGATCGCCAGCAGCGTATCGTTGCGCATGATGCCGAACACGCGTTCGGGCAGCGCCTGGAAAAGAATCGGCTGCAGCAAGCCCAGCTCGATGCCGATCAGGCCGAACACGATGCCGTTGGCTGCCAGCGCGAACGCGACGGGATAGCCGAGCAGGAGGAAGACCACCAGCGCCCCGAACATGATGGGCGCCATGTAGTGGATCAGGAACTCAGCCATCAGACGTGCTCCGATTCAGGGGCGTGCCCGGATTTCTTCTCGAGCGGGTCGGGTCCGTCGCCGGTGAGGAAGGCGATGCGCTTGATGAGCTCCGACACCGCCTGCAGCGACAGAAGCATGAAACCCAACGGCACGAGCAGCCGCGCCGGCCAGCGCACGAGCCCGCCCGCGTCGGAAGACTGCTCGTTCGACACGATGCTGTGCCACGCGATCGGCCAGGCGAGATACATGATCAGGAAGGCGAACGGCATCAGGAACAGGACGGTCCCGAAGATGTCGATCCAGATCTGCGTGCGACGCTTGAAGTGCGAATTCACGACGTCGATGCGGATATGCTCGTTGTGCAGCAGCGTGTAACCGGCCACGAGCAGGAAGACAGCCGCGAACAGGTACCACTGGAGTTCCAGCCACGAATTCGAGCTTCGGTGGAACGCATAGCGGATCGTGGCATTGATGGAGCTCACCAGCGTCGCCGCAAGGATGAGCCAGTAGACCGTCTTGCCGACGAGCGTGTTCAAAGCGTCGATCAGCCGGCTGACCAGCAGAAGTCCAGACATAGAGGGCTCTCCTCGCCTGTTCGACGCCATGCGCGCCTTGGATGGCGGCTATGGCCTCAAGACAAGGGTCTATAGAGGCCGACTCCCGCCATTTCAAGCGGATAGTCGGCTCCGTTACGCCGATTTTACGTGGTCGCTACGGGATTAGTCGCGCGGCAGGCGGGCGGCGGCAACGAGCAGCGCCGTGGCGAGCGCCGCCTTCACGACCGCGCCGGCGACGAACGGCGTGAGGCCGAGGGCCACCGCCTTCTCGAAGCCGACGAATGTCGCAAGCCACGCCACGCCGGGCGCGTGCAGCACGACCGTACCCACCGCCATCGCCGCGGCCGTCCCCGCCAGCGTGCGGCCCCAGCCGCGCTCGGCCAGCCAGCCGAGAAGGATTGCGGCGATCATGAAGCCTGCGAGGAAGCCGCCCGTGGTGCCCATCATGTAGGCAAGCCCGATGCCCTTTTCCGGCGTGCCGGCGAAGACCGGCAGCCCCATTGCGCCCTGGAAGAGATAGAGCGCGACCGTCGCGGCCCCCAGACGCGCGCCGTAGGCGAAGCCCAGGAACAGCACCACGCCCGACTGCATCGTCATCGGGACCGGCCACATCGGCACCTGCACCTTGGCCGAGGCCCACAGCAGAGCCGAGCCCGCGAAGGCGAGAATCGCCATGCGCGCGAGGTCGCGCGTTCCGGCGGGCCAGAGGCGGTCGGCAAGGGTCTGGTGGCGGACGACGGCGGTCATGGGCGTACTCCCCGTTCGAAAAGGTCAGCAACGCTTACCCGCCCGGCGGGCGGGGCGCAAGTCAGGTGAAGCGGAAGCCCTTGGGCGGCAGCATCCCGGCCTGTCCGCGCTCGCCCACCCAGTGCTTGGGCGCGTTCTCGCGTTCGTCCGAGCGCGCGAAGCCCGTGGGCCAGCCCTTGGCGATGTCGAAGGTGCGCATCTGGTAGAGCATCGCGCCCTTCGAATAGCGCTGCAGGATGACGCCGCGCCCGCGGTCCATCTCGGGCAGTTCGGCGAGCTTGAAGAGCAGCAGCTTCTTGTTGGTGCCCATGACGGCGAGTGTGTCGCCCTCGACCGGACACATGGCCTTCGCCTCGCCGCCTTCGCCGGTGTTCAGTACCTGCTTGCCCTGGCGCGTCTGCGCCACGCAGGAATCCTCCGGCACCACGAAACCGCGCCCGTCGCTCGACGCGACGACCAGCTTGCGGCCGGGCACGTGGATGAAGACGTGGACGAGATCGACGTCGTTGGCGAGTTCGAGCATGACCTTCAGCGGCTCGCCGTCGCCGCGCCCGCGCGGAAGCTTGTCGCACGGGATCGTGTAGAAGCGCCCGTTGGTGGCGAGCACCATCAGCTTTTCGACCGACTGCGTGCGGATCACGTACTTCTCGCGGTCGCCGTCCTTGTAGCGGACCTCCTTGGCGGCCGTCTCGTCGAGATGGCCCTTGAAGGCGCGCACCCAGCCCTTGTCCGAGCACACGACCGTCAGGTCCTCGCGCTCGATCAGCGCGTCGACGGGCACGAGCAGTTCGACGGGCGCGTCGGCCACCTCCGTGCGCCGCTTGCCGAGTGGGGTGCGGGGCCCGAACTTCGTCTTGATCCCCTGCACCTCGTCGGCGATCGCGGCCCAGCGCTTGTCCTCGTTCTTGAGGAGCGAGACGAGGTCCTTCTTCTCCTTCGTCAGAGCGTCGTTCTCCTTGCGGATCTCGAACTCCTCGAGCTTGCGCAACGACCGCAGGCGCATGTTGAGGATCGCCTCGGCCTGGACCTCGGTCAGCCCCCACTTCTTCATCATGACGGGCTTGGGCTCGTCCTCGTTGCGGATGATCTTGATCACCGCATCGATGTTCAGATACGCGATCAGCAGGCCGCCGAGGATTTCCAGCCGCCGGTCGATCTCGGCGAGCCGGTGCTCCGAACGGCGCTTCAGCACGACGTGGCGGTGGTCGAGATAGGCCTGAAGCACCTCCTTCAGGTCCATCACGCGCGGCGTGCCGTTCGCGTCGAGCACGTTCATGTTGAGCGCGAAGCGCGTCTCGAGTTCCGAATTGCGGAACAGCGATTCCATCAGCACCTTGGCGTCGACCGCCTTGGTCTTCGGCTCCAGCACGATGCGCACGTTCTCGTCGGACTCGTCGCGCACATCGGCCAGCAGCGCCAGCTTCTTCGCCTGCAGCAGTTCGGCGATCTTCTCGATCAGCTTCGACTTCTGCACCTGATAGGGGATTTCGGTGACGACGATCTGCCACATGCCGCGCGGCAGCTCCTCGACCTTCCAGCGCGCGCGGATGCGCATCGAACCGCGCCCCGTCTCGTAGGCCTGCACCAGCGCCTCGCGGCTTTCCGCAAGGATGCCGCCGGTCGGGAAGTCGGGGCCCGGCATCAGGTCGACGAGCGTGCCGATGCGCGCGTTGGGCGTCTTGATGAGGTGGAGGAGCGCGTTGCACACCTCGACGATGTTGTGCGGCGGCACGTTCGTCGCCATGCCCACCGCGATGCCGGCGGCGCCGTTCGCCAGCAGGTTCGGGAAGGCGGCCGGCAGCACGACCGGTTCCTCGCCTTCGCCGTCGTAGGTCTGGCGGAAATCGACGGCGTTCTCCTCGAGGCCGCGCATCAGCTCGGCGGCGACCTCGGTCAGGCGCGCTTCGGTGTATCGCATCGCCGCGGCGTTATCGCCGTCGATGTTGCCGAAGTTCCCCTGCCCGTCGACCAGCGGATAGCGCTGCGCGAAATCCTGCGCGAGGCGCACAAGCGCGTCGTAGACCGACTGGTCGCCGTGCGGATGATATTTGCCGATGACGTCGCCCACCACGCGCGCGCACTTCTTGAAGCCGGACGCCGGATCGAGCTTGAGCTGCTGCATGGCCCACAGCAGGCGCCGGTGGACGGGCTTCAGGCCGTCGCGCACGTCCGGCAGCGAGCGCGCCATGATCGTCGACAGCGCGTAGGCGAGATAGCGCTCGCCCAGCGCGTCCTTGAGGTCGACCGGGCGGATTTCGGCGGCAAAAGAGGCGGTCATCGGTTCGGCAGGCTCCGGAATTACGAAAGTCTTCGCCAGCGCTCATAGAGCCGGACTCGCGCGCCGGGCAAGTCCCGTCCGTTAGGCGCCAGCGCGTAGCGCGTCAAAAAGTGTTCTGAAATTTCAAGACCTTGAACGAGTTCTTTAAAGTTCGCGCTCATCGTGCCCGAAAGAAAGCCGGGCAGCGCGAACAGCCGGCCGGCGAACGGCGCCCCCGCATCGGCCGAAACGGCCCGGCCGGTCTTGGGGCTGACGTAGCGCAGGTCGTCGCGGCTGCCGGTCGCCGCGCAGCTTTCGAGGTCGAGCCCGAAGCCCAGCTCGGCCAGAAGCCGGCATTCCCACCGCACGTAATCGGGCTGCCAGCCCTCGCCCGCCAGCGTTTCGACCAGCGCCAGCGTGGCGTCGTAAAGCGCCTCGTGCGCCTCGCGCTCGGGCAGTACCGCGTCGAGCAGGCCGGCGGCGGCGGAAAGCGCGTCGAGCCGGTCGGCATCGTCGAGCAGCAGCGCCCCCATCGGCCGCGCCGGTTCGCACGCATAGTTGCCCAGATGCTCGGGCAGGCGCGCGCGCCACGTTGCGGCGACGACGTTACCCAGACCGTAGAGTGCGGCCCCTTTCCCGTGCCCGCCGCCGCGCGCCAGCCCCAGATGCCGGCCGTGCAGGCGCGTGAACAGCGTGACGACGGCCGCATGTTCGCCATGCGGCCGGCGGCCCAGCACGATGCCCTCGTCCTGCCATTCCATGCCCGATACATGGGCCGATTCGAGGCGGGCGGGAAGCCGGGCGCGATTGAAATGTCCGTCGCACTCGGCTACTCCCGGGACATCATGTTCAAGGACATCACCCCCCAGGCCGTCGCGATGGGCCTCATCACCGCGTTCGTGGGATGGGCCAGCTCGTTCACGGTCGTGCTGCAGGGCCTGCTGGGCGTGGGCGCCAGCCACGAACAGGCGGCATCGGGCCTGTTCGCCGCCT
>JAYRKO010000208.1:0-5303 GCA_041905745.1 Tagaea sp.
GGGCGACAACGTGTCGATGGAAGTGACGCTGATCGCGCCCATCGCCATGGACGAGGGCCTGCGCTTCGCCATCCGCGAGGGCGGCCGCACCGTCGGCGCCGGCGTCGTCGCCAAGATCGTCGAGTAAGGTCGGTAGAAGTTAGGAGTGTAGCTCAATTGGTAGAGCACCGGTCTCCAAAACCGGGGGCTGGGGGTTCGAGCCCCTCCACTCCTGCCAGGTAAACGAAGTCGAAACGCGCAAGACACGGATAGGAACGACGGCATGATGCCGCCAGCAACGCAAAAGACCGGCCTGGGCGAGTTCGCCCGGCAGGTTCGCCAGGAGGCCCACAAGGTCACCTGGCCGTCCCGCAAGGAGACGCTCGTCACGACCGCCATGGTGTTCGTGATGTCGGTGCTCGCGGCCATCTTCTTCTTCGTCGTCGACCACGCGATCGCCTGGGCGATGCGCCTCGTCCTGGGTCTGGGAGGCTAAGCGTCATGGCGATGCGTTGGTACGTGCTGCACGTCTATTCGGGCTTCGAAAAGAAGGTCGCCTCGTCGATCAAGGAACAGGCCGTCCAGAAGGGCCTGGAGCCGATGATCGAAGAGGTCATGGTGCCGGTCGACAGCGTCGTCGAGGTGCGCAAGGGCAACAAGAAGGTCTCGGCGGAACGCAAGTTCTTCCCGGGCTACGTGCTCGTGCGCATGGATCTGACGGACGAGAGCTGGCACCTCGTCAAGAACACGCCGAAGGTCACGGGTTTCCTCGGCTCGGGCGGCAAGCCCCAGCCGATCACGGACTCCGAGGCCGACCGCCTGCTGCGCC
Source organism: Tagaea sp. (assembly GCA_041905745.1). Classification (GTDB taxonomy): domain Bacteria; phylum Pseudomonadota; class Alphaproteobacteria; order CACIAM-22H2; family CACIAM-22H2; genus Tagaea. The sequence continues at coordinate 809 of JAYRKO010000208.1, forward strand.
AGATGAAGGAGGGCATCGACAAGCCGAAGCCCGCCGTCACCTACGAAGTCGGCGAGCAGGTGCGCGTGACCGACGGGCCCTTCCAGTCCTTCAACGGGCTGGTGGAGGAGATCGACGAGGAGAAGTCGCGCCTCAAGGTCTCGGTCTCGATCTTCGGCCGGCCCACGCCGGTCGAGCTCGAGTACGGCCAGGTCGAGAAGGTCTGAGTTTCAACGGGCGAGAACCGGCACGCCCCCGCTATCGGGTAGCCGGGAGCCTAAAGGAGAAGTGAGATGGCGAAGAAGATCGTTGGCTATATCAAACTGCAGGTCCCGGCCGGAAAGGCGAATCCCTCGCCGCCGATCGGCCCGGCGCTCGGTCAGCGCGGCCTGAACATCATGGAGTTCTGCAAGCAGTTCAATGCGCAGACCCAGAAGATGGAAGCGGGCGTGCCGATCCCGGTCGTGATCACGGCCTACGGCGACCGCACCTTCACCTTCATCATGAAGACGCCGCCGGTGTCGTACTTCCTGAAGCAGGCCGCGAAGATCGAGTCCGGCTCGAAGACGCCGGGCCTCGCCAAGGCCGGCAAGGTCACGAAGAAGCAGCTGCGCGAGATCGCCGAGAAGAAGATGGTCGATCTCAACGCGAACGACATCGACGCCGCGGTCGCCATGATCGCCGGCTCGGCCCGCTCGATGGGCCTCGAAGTGGTGGAGGGCTGAGATCATGGCTCGCATGGGAAAGCGCATCAAGAAGGCCTATGACGGCCTCAACCCCGACAAGCAGTACACGATCGACGAGGCCGTGAAGTCGCTCAAGACGCGCGCGACGGCCAAGTTCGACGAGACGGTCGAGGTTTCGCTGAACCTCAACATCGACCCGCGCCAGGCGGACCAGCAGGTCCGCGGCATGGTCGCGCTGCCCAACGGCACGGGCAAGACCGTGCGCGTGGCGGTGTTCGCCAAGGGCGCGAAGGTCGCCGAGGCGCAGGCCGCGGGTGCGGACCTCGTCGGCGGCGACGACCTCGCCGAAAAGGTGCTCGCGGGCGAGATCAACTTCGATCGCGTCATCGCCGCCCCGGACATGATGGCCGTCGTCGGCAAGCTCGGTAAGGTGCTCGGCCCCCGCGGCCTGATGCCGAACCCGAAGCTCGGCACGGTCACGCCGAACGTCGCGCAGGCCGTCAAGGACGCCAAGGGCGGCCAGGTCGAGTTCCGCGCCGACAAGACCGGCAACATCAACGCCGGCGTGGGCAAGGCCAGCTTCGACGAAGCCAAGCTCGCGCAGAACCTGCGCGCGTTCCTCGACGCGATCGTCAAGGCGCGTCCGGCCGGCGTGAAGGGCAGCTACATCAAGAAGGCCACGGTGTCTTCGACGATGGGCCCGGGCTTCAAGCTCGACATCGCTTCGTTCGGCGGCATGACCGTCGCGCAGCAGGCCGCGTAAGCGGCCGTCGGGTGTAACGGAATTCCGCCGCATGCGCGCAAGCGGATGCGGCGGAGAACAGGCGGACGCGACGAAGGCTTCCTCGGAAGCCGGAGGGACGTCCGCTCCTGTCCGAGACTGCAGGTGCCCGAGGGCTTCGGCCCGACGGCTCAAACGTTCGCCGGGCGACCGGGAACCGCCTGCATAGACAGAGGTGGCAATTCGCCGGCCCGGGCTTTCCCGGCCGACGACTTGGACTTCTGGGACAGGTCGAGCCGGGTCTCGGCCGTTCCGCACGGTTCCTTCGGGGGCCGGATGGGTGGCACGAGGCTCGTGTGAAACGGTCCCGTCGGCAAGGTGCCGGCGGGGCGAACCAGGAGACGATCGTGGACCGTTCGCAAAAGAAGGAACTGGTCGAATCGCTTCACGGCAAGCTCAAGGACGCCAGCGTGGTCATCGTGACCAAGCAGGCGGGCCTGACTGTCGCGGAAGTGACCGAACTGCGTCGCAAGATGCGCGCAGCCGGGGCCAGTTTCAAAGTCGCGAAGAACCGGCTCGCGCGTCGTGCTCTGGACGGCACGAAGTACCAGCATCTCGGGAACTCGCTCAAGGGCCCGACCGCGATCGCCTACTCCACGGATCCCGTGGCGGCGGCGAAGGTGGCGGTCGAGTACGCGGCGAAGAACGAGAAGCTGACCATCGTTGCCGGCGGCCTCGGCGAGCGCGTGCTCGACGTGGCTGCGGTCAAGGCTCTTGCGACCCTGCCCTCCCTTCCGGAGATGCGGGCCAAGTTCCTCGGCCTCCTCGTCGCTCCGGCGACCCGTCTCGCGACCGTCATCGGTGCCCCCGCGGCACAGGTGGCTCGCGTCATCGGCGCCTACGCGAAGAAGCAGGACGCGGCCTGAAGCCGATCCGAACCAACCAGAAGTTCCAAGTCACAGAGGAGTTAAATTCAAATGGCTGATCTCGCTAAGCTGGTCGACGAGCTGTCGACCCTCACGGTCCTCGAGGCCGCCGAACTGACGAAGATGCTCGAAGAGAAGTGGGGCGTTTCCGCCGCCGCTCCGGTCGCGGTCGCCGCGGTCGGCGGTGCGGCTCCCGCCGGTGGCGGCGCTGCCGCCGCCGAGCAGACCGAGTTCACGGTGACGCTGGCCAACGCCGGCGACAAGAAGATCAACGTGATCAAGGTCGTCCGCGAACTCACGGGCCTGGGCCTCAAGGAAGCCAAGGACCTCGTCGAGGGCGCGCCGAAGGTCGTCAAGGAAGGCGTCAACAAGGACGACGCCGCCAAGATGAAGAAGCTGCTCGAAGAGCAGGGCGCCAAGGTCGAAGTCAAGTAAGGCCGAAATCCGGAGCCGGTCCCGTCGCGCAAGCGCCGGGACCGGTCGCCGGTCGGGTGCGGGTTCCCCGAATAGGCCCGCAACGGATTTTCGAAGGCGGCGCCGATCCTGGCGACGCTTGGTCCCCACGGGACGGATGAGGTCGAGATGTTGCAGACGGTGATGGGTCGCAAGCGCATTCGCAAGACGTTCGGGCGCATTCCCGAAGTGGCTCCGATGCCGAACCTCATCGAGGTGCAGATGAGCTCCTACGCGTCGTTCCTGCAGATGGACGTCGCCCCGTCGGAGCGCAAGAACCTCGGCCTGCAGGAAGTCTTCCGCACGGTCTTCCCGATCAAGGATTTCTCCGAGCGCTCGCAGCTCGAGTTCGTGCGCTACGAGCTCGAAGAGCCGAAGTACGACGTCGAGGAGTGCCAGCAGCGCGGCATGACGTTCGCCGCCCCGCTGAAGGTCACGCTGCGCCTGGTCGTGTGGGATGTCGACGAGGACACGGGCTCGCGCTCGATCCGCGACATCAAGGAGCAGGACGTCTACATGGGCGACATGCCGCTCATGACGGACAAGGGCACCTTCATCATCAACGGCACCGAGCGCGTCATCGTCTCGCAGATGCACCGTTCGCCGGGCGTGTTCTTCGACCACGACAAGGGCAAGACGCACGCCTCGGGCAAGTACCTGTTCGCGGCGCGCGTGATCCCCTATCGCGGCTCGTGGCTCGACTTCGAGTTCGACGCCAAGGACCTCGTCTACGTGCGCATCGACCGCCGCCGCAAGCTGCCGGTCACGACGTTCCTCATGGCGCTCGACGACGTGCGCACCGAGAAGCTGCGCGAAGAGCGCCAGGCGATGGGCAAGGACCTGGAGCTGGGCGAGGCCGTCGGCATGTCGGCCGAGGAAATCCTCGCGCACTTCTACGGTCAGGTCGTCTTCAAGAAGGGCAAGCAGGGCTGGCAGACGGCCTTCGACGCCGAGCGCATGCGCGGCGTGAAGCTCGCCTCCGACCTGATCGACGCGAAGACCGGCAAGGTCCTCGCCGAGAAGGACACGAAGGTCTCCCCGCGTCTGGCCAAGAAGATCAAGGAAGAGGGCGTCAAGGACGTGCTCGCCTCGGCCGACGACATGAAGGGCCGCTACGTCGCCGTCGACATCATCAACGAGGAAACGGGCGAAATCTTCGTCGAGGCCGGCGACGAGCTGACGGCGCAGAGCCTCAAGCTCCTCGAAGAGGCCGGCATCAAGGAAATCCCGACCCTCTATATCGACCACATCAATTTCGGTCCCTACATCCGCAACACGCTGAAGGCGGACAAGAACGGCAGCCGCGAAGAAGCGCTGATCGAGATGTACCGCGTGATGCGTCCGGGCGAGCCGCCGACGCTGGAGACGGCCGAGGCGCTCTACAAGGGCCTGTTCTTCGACTCCGAGCGCTACGACCTGTCGGCCGTCGGCCGCGTGAAGATGAACGCGCGCCTGCAGCTCGACTGCCCCGACACCGTGCGCATCCTGCGCAAGGCGGACATCCTGTCGATCGTCAAGACGCTGACCGAACTCAAGGACGGCCGCGGCGAGATCGACGACATCGACCATCTCGGCAACCGCCGCGTCCGCTCGGTCGGCGAGTTGATGGAAAACCAGTACCGCGTCGGCCTGCTGCGCATGGAGCGCGCGATCCGCGAGCGCATGTCCACGGTCGAGATCGACTCGGTCATGCCGCACGACCTGATCAACGCCAAGCCGGCGGCGGCGGC
>JAYRKO010000209.1:0-5299 GCA_041905745.1 Tagaea sp.
CTCAGCCAGCATGCCGGCGTGGCCGCCAAGAACCCGGTCGTGAAGGGCGGCAACGGTCACGGCTGCGGCCACAACATGCTCGGCACCGCCTCCCTGCTCGCGGCCGCTGCAGTCAAGGACTGGCTGGCAGCCAATGGCGTGCCCGGTCGCGTGCGCTACTACGGCTGCCCCGCCGAAGAGGGCGGCTCGTCGAAAGGCTTCATGGTCCGGGCCGGCGCCTTCGACGACGTCGACGTGGCGATCTGCTGGCATCCGGCCGCGTTCACCGGCGTCAACACGGCCGTATCGCTCGCCTGTGTGGAAATCGAATTCACGTTCCACGGCCGCGCCTCGCATGCCGCCGCCTCCCCGCATCTGGGCCGCTCGGCGCTCGATGCCGTCGAATTGATGAATATCGGCGTCAACTACATGCGCGAGCACATGCCGTCATCCGCGCGCGTCCACTACGCCATCACCGACGCCGGCGGCATCGCGCCCAACGTCGTGCAGGCGCGCGCGAGCGTACGCCAGCTCATTCGCGCGAGCACGCTCGAGGACATGTGGGACCTCGTCACCCGCGTGCGGAAAATCGCCGACGGCGCGGCGCTGATGACCGAGACGCGCGTCGAGGCCAAGCAGCTCAGCGGCGACGCCAATCTCGTCGGCAACCGGCCGCTCGAAGAAGCGATGCACGCCGTACTGACGCGCCTGGGCGGCCCGCGCTTCGACGACGCCGACCGCGCCTTCGCGCGCGAAATCCAGAAGACCTTCACGCCGGAAGACATCCGCGCGTCCTATGCCCGTTTCGATCTCAAGCCTAGGTCCGACGAACCGCTCAGCGAAGACATCTATCCGCTGGGCTCGGGCGGCGCGATCGTCGGCTCGACCGACGTCGGCTCGGTCAGCTGGGTCGTTCCGACGGTGCAATGCCGCGTCGCCTGCTACGCGATCGGTACGCCCGGTCATTCCTGGCAGCTCGTCGCGCAAGGCAAGGCCCCGGCCGCGCACAAGGGCATCGCCTACGCCGCCAAGACGATGGCGGGAACGGCGATCGAGGTGCTGCGCGACCCTGCGCTTCTTGCCGCCGCGAAAGCGGATTTCGCCGAGTTCCGCAAGGATCACCCGTTCCGCAACCCCCTCACCGACGACGTCGAGCCGCAGCTCGACATGTCCGCGCAGTAGCCGGCCGATCGAGGGGACCTCGGCGAATGTTCGACATCCTGGGCTTCGGACCCGGCGGCTGGGGACTGCCGCTGCTGCTTGCAGCCGCGATGACGATCGCCGTCGCCCTCACCGGCTTCTTCGCGGGCGCCGTCGTGGGCACGATCGGCGCGTTCGCCAAGGTGCAGGGCGGGCCCGTCGTGCGCGCGATCGCCGATGCCTATACGACGATCCTTCGCGGCATCCCCGATCTGCTCGTGATTTATCTCTTCTATTTCGGGTCAAGCGCCGTGCTCACGCCGATCGCGCGGCTGTTCGGCGCCACGGGCTTCGTCAGCCTGCCCGGTTTCCTTGCCGGCGCGCTCGCCATCGGCATCGTCTCGGGGGCTTACCAGACCGAGGTGCTGCGCGGCGCCTATCTTGCCATTCCGAAAGGCGAGATCGATGCGGCGACGGCCGCGGGCATGCCGCCGTTCCTGAAGTTCCGCCGGATCATCGCGCCGCTGGCGCTGCGTTTCGCGATTCCGGGCATCGGCAACGTCTGGCAGCTGGTACTCAAGGAAACCGCACTCATCTCCGTTACCGGCCTCGTCGAGATCCTGCGGCAGGCCCAGATCGGCGCGGGCTCCACGCGCCAGCCCTTCGCCTTCTTCATGGCGGCGGCCGTTCTCTACATGGCGATTTCGGCCGCGTCGAGCTGGGGCTTCGGCGGCGCCGAGACGCGCTTCACGCGCGGTCTGCGGAGGGCATGATGGATTTCGCCTTCCTCGCCGAAGCCTTCTGGCGGATCGTGCCGGGTATTCCGCTGACGCTGAAGCTCGCCGGCGGTTCGGTGGCGCTGGGCGCGCTGCTGGCCCTGCCGCTGGCGCTGATGCGGCTTTCCGGGGTCGCGGCGCTCGACTGGTTTGCCAAGATCTACGTCTTCGTCTTCCGCTCCACGCCGCTGCTGGTCCAGATCTTCGTGATCTATTACGGGCTCGGGCAGTTTCCCGAAATCCGCCGCAGCTTCGCATGGTCGTTCCTGCGCGAGCCGTACTGGTGCGCGATGCTGGCGCTCACGCTCAACACCGCGGCCTATTCGAGCGAGATCATCCGCGGCGGGTTGGCCTCGGTGCCCGCCGGCCAGATCGAAGCGGCGCGCGCGGTCGGCATGGGCCGGCTCACGCTGTTCCGCCGCATCGTCTTCCCGCAGGCGCTGCGCCAGGCGCTGCCGGGTTACGGAAACGAGTTGATCCTCATGGTGAAGGCAACGTCGCTCGCCTCGATCATCACGATGATGGAGATCACGGGGCTCGCGGCAAAGATGATTTCGGAAACGTATCGCGCCATCGAGATCTTCATCGTCGCCGGCGCGGTCTACCTCGCCCTCAATTTCGCGCTGACGCGGCTTCTCAAACTGGCCGAAAGCCGACTCAACCCGCATCTGCGCCAGCGGCCGGCGGCACCGATCCCAGAAGGAGTTTCCGCGTGACCGCGATCCCGCCGCCCGCCGTCGAACTGCGCGGCCTCCGGAAGAGCTTCGGATCGCTCGAGGTGCTCAAGGGCATCGACTTCGCCGCGCACGAGGGCGAAGTCGTCTCGATCCTCGGCTCGTCGGGGTCCGGCAAGTCGACCATGCTCCGCTGCATCAACATGCTCGAAACGCCGTCGGCAGGGCGCGTCGCCGTCGGCGGCGAAGAAATCCGCCTCGCCCCGGCGGGCGACGGCATGCGCGTGACCGATCGCGCGCAGGTCGACCGCATCCGCTCCACTGTCGGCATGGTGTTCCAGAGCTTCAATCTCTGGTCCCACATGACGGTGCTCGAAAACGTGATCGAGGCGCCGATCCACGTTCAGGGCCGCGCGCGCGCCGAGTGCGTGGCCGAAGCCGAAGCCCTTCTGGAAAAAGTCGGCATCGCCGACAAGCGCAACCACTATCCGGCCCATCTTTCCGGCGGACAGCAGCAGCGCGCCGCGATCGCGCGCGCGCTCGCGCAGAAACCGCGCCTGATGCTGTTCGACGAGCCCACGTCGGCGCTCGATCCGGAACTGGTCGGCGAGGTGCTTCGCGTCATGCGCGCGCTCGCCGGCGAAGGGCGCACGATGCTGATCGTGACCCACGAAATGGGCTTCGCGCGGGAGGTTTCGAGCCGAGTGGTGTTCCTGCACAGGGGCGTCATCGAAGAACAGGGAACGCCGGCGGAGATATTCGACGCGCCGCGCTCCGAAAGGCTGCGCCAGTTCCTCGCAAGCGAGTTCTAGGAATCCCGGTTCGCGCCGGGAATGGGTTCAACAAGGAGAAGAGAACGATGATCATCAGGACGATTCTGGCCGGCATCGCCGGCCTTGCCGTCGCGGCAGGCGCCGCCATGGCCCAGCCCGCGCAGAAGGTGCGCATCGCCACCGAGGGCGCCTTCCCCCCTTACAACTACACCGAACCCAACGGCACGCTGGCCGGCTTCGAGATCGATCTCTTCAAGGATCTCTGCGCGCGCGCGAAGCTCGAATGCTCGGTCGAGGCCCAGGCTTTCGACGGCATGATTCCGGCCCTCAACGCCGGCAAGTTCGACGCGATCATGGCCGGCATGTCGATCACGCCGCGCCGCGAGGAAGCGGTGCAGTTCTCGCAGCCCTACGCCAGCGTCGGTCAGATCTTCATGACGCTCAAGTCGGGATCGATCGGCGATCTCGGCGACAACGGCAGCATCTACTCGCTCGCCAACAACGAGGCCGGCGCGCTCGCCGCCATCGAGAAGATCAAGCCGAAGCTGAAGGGCAAGGTCATCGGCGTCCAGACCTCGACGATCGGCCAGGCCTTCCTCAAGCAGTATCTCGAGGGCACGGTCGAGATCCGCGAATACAAGACGACGGAACAGCACGATCTCGATCTGACGGCCGGTCGCGTCGACGCGGTGTTCGCTTCGATGGCCTATCTCAGCGAATCGAAGAAGAAGCTCGCCAACAACGACGTCATGATCACCGGTCCCCGCTTCATCGGCGGCCTGCTCGGCCGCGGTGTGGGAATTGCGTTCCGCAAGTCCGACACTGCGCTCAAGGAGCGCTTCGATGCCGCGATCGACGCCGCGAAGAAGGAAGACGCGATCAAGAAGCTCGGCGAAAAGTATTTCGGCTTCGACATCACGCCGCGCTGACATCCGGCGCAGGTCGACCGGCCCCGTCGCCCTTCGGCGGCGGGGCCCGGCGTCCGCCGCCGGGATTTACCACTGGATCTTTTCGACGCCTTCGAACGTCATTTCGCTGCCGTCGGACATCACGATCGTACCCGCGGAATCCGCAGCGAGGTTTATCGAGCCGTGCGCCGTGGCGTCGGTGAGGACGGTTCCGTCGTCCAACGTCAGCGTCCAGCCGCCGGTACCCGGACCGCCGGTCACGCCGTTTATCGAGATCGTATCCGTCCAGCCGCCGGCGTTGCCGCCCACGAACGTGTCGCTGCCCCAGCCCGCACCGAAATAGGCAAGATCGGACCCGTCGCCGCCGTCGATATAGTCGTCGCCGACGCCCCCGGTCAGCGTGTCGTTTCCGGCGCCGCCGAACAGCGTATCGTCGCCCGAACCGGCATTGAGGACGTCGTTGCCCGCCCGGCCGTCCAGCACGTTCGCGTTCGTGTCGCCCGTCAGCGTATCGTTCTTGGAAGAACCCGCAAGATTCTCGATCGACGAGAACACGTCGCTTGCGGCGTCGCCACCGCTTGCGGTGCCTGTCGAGAGATTGACGTTCACCGCAGTTCCGGAGGCGCCGTAATCGAGCGTATCCGAGCCGGCGCCGCCGACGAGCGAGTCGGCGCCGGCTCCGCCGATAAGCGTATCTGCGCCAAGGCCACCGATGAGCGTATCGGCGCCCGCACCGCCGGAAATGAGGTTCGCAAGATCGTCGCCCGTGAGGTGATCCGCCTTGCTGCCGCCGGTGAGGTTCTCGATCCCCGACAGCACGTCGCCCGACGCGTCCCCTTGCGTCCCCGCACCCGTCGACAGATCCACCGTCACCGACGCCGTCGACGACGCATAACTCGCCGTGTCCGTCCCCGTCCCGCCAACCAGCGTGTCCGCACCCGCACCGCCCACCAGCGTGTCGTCGCCAACACCGCCGTCCAGCACGTTCCCACTCGCGTCGCCCGTCAGCGTGTCCGCGAAGTTCGAGCCCACCACGTTCTCGATCGTCG
>JAYRKO010000210.1:0-5290 GCA_041905745.1 Tagaea sp.
GCCGGGAACGCGAAGCCGGCCGCCGCGACCAGCGCCAGCGCTCCCAGGTGCCGGAACTTTTGGGTTTTCGTCATCTGTCGTCGTCTCCTGGCTTGCCCGGCGGGACCGGGATTGGTTGCGCCCGGGAGGAGTCCCCCGCGCGAAAGGTCGGTCGAAATAGTCAAGAATCGTGCCATCCGCAGAAGGTCTTGTTGCAATGCAACAACCTCTGATTCGATTGGCTTTTTCGTGTCTGCCCGCCGCCGCCGGCGGGCGCACCTCGCCCGTTGCCCGGTCGCACGCGACCGGGATTGGTCAAAAAATAGGCGGAATTATCGCCTGATTTTTAGGCGGATTGCCTCAGAGCGCCTCGACGTTCGTCTCGCCGGTGCGGATACGCACGGCGTGCGACACGTCGTAGACGAAGATCTTTCCGTCGCCGATCTTGCCGGTATTCGCGGCCTTCTGGATCGATTCGACGACGCGCTCGACCATCGGATCGGCGACCGCGACTTCGATCTTCACCTTGGGCAGGAAATTGACCGAATATTCGGCACCGCGATAGATCTCGGTCTGGCCCTTCTGGCGACCGAAACCCTTCACCTCGGTCACGGTAAGGCCCTGCACGCCCAGCGCCGTCAGCGCCTCGCGGACTTCGTCGAGCTTGAAGGGCTTGATGACCGCCATAACCATCTTCATGACCGAATTTCCTCTCTCGTGAATGCTGCGCGCAAAGGGCCGGTGCAGCCGTCCCCGGAATGTGGATCGGTGCGGTTCAAGAAGCATGCCGCACTGCGGCGACGGTCGGCAACCGCCATGTTTCCTGCGACACCGGCCGCACTGGACGAGGGGCCGGCCCGGGCCTAGCTTGACGCGCAAATGACGCAACCGCTCGAATTGAAGACGGACGTGGCGATCGTCGGCGGCGGGCTCGTGGGCCTGTCGCTGGCGCTTGCGCTGGCGCGCGCGGGCCTCGAATCGGTCGTCGTCGATCTCGACGATCCGGCCGCCAAGGCCGAGGACGCGTTCGACGGGCGCGGCTCGGCGATCGCACTGGGTTCGGCGCGCGTGCTGCAGGCGATCGGCCTGTGGCCGCATCTGGAACGCCACGCCGAACCCATCCTCGACATCCGCGTGTCGGACGGCGACTCGCAGATGTTCCTGCACTACGACCATCGCGAGCTGGGCAGCGACCCGTTCGGCTACATCATCGAGAACCGCCACACGCGCCGCGCGCTCTACGCCTGCCTCGCGCAGGAACCGCGCGTGAAGCTCGTCTCGCCCGACAGCGCACTCGAGGTTGCGGGCGACGCGACGTCGGCGCGCGTGCGTCTCGCCTCGGGTGCGCGCATCGAGGCGCGGCTTGCCGTCGCGTGCGACGGCCGTCCCTCGCCCACGCGCAAGGCCGCGGGCATCGGCGCGCTGCGCTGGGAATACGAACAGCACGCCATCGTGTGCGCGATCAGCCACGAGAAGCCGCATCGCGGCATCGCCAACGAACGTTTCCTGCCCGCCGGCCCCTTCGCGGTGCTGCCGCTGCCCGACGCGCCCGACGGCACGCATCTGTCGTCGATCGTGTGGACCGAGCGCGCGGATCTCGCCGGCATGTTCGTCGATCTGCCGGAAGACGAATTCGCCGAGGAGATCCACGAGCGCTTTGGCTGGGGGCTGGGGCGCATCGCGCTCGCCAGCCGCCGCTGGCGCTATCCGCTGGTCTTCGTCCAGGCCGAACGCGCGACGGGCCAGCGTCTGGTGCTGGCCGGCGACGCGTTGCACGGCATCCATCCCATCGCGGGACAGGGCCTCAATCTGGGCCTGCGCGACGTGGCGGCGCTCGCCGAGGTGCTGGCCGACAGCGCGCGGCTGGGGCTCGACATCGGCGCCGCCGACACGCTGGAGCGCTACGCGCGCTGGCGCGGCGTCGACACGGTGGGCCTGTCGGCGGTCACCGACGGGCTGCTGCGGCTGTTCTCGAACGACATCGCACCGCTCAAACTCGCGCGCGACGTCGGGCTTGCCGTGGTCGACCGCATCGCCCCGCTCAAGCGCGTCTTCATGCGCGACGCGATGGGCACGCTCGGCCGCCTGCCGCGCCTGATGAAGGGCGAGGCGCTCTGAGCCGCCCTTGATCTGCCGCAAGGCCGGCCGGCGAGGCCGGGCGTAGCCTGATGCCTCATCCACCTTTCGGACGGAGGTACGACATGGACCGCAGAAGCTTCCTTTTCGCCGCCGCCGGCCTGCTGGCCGCCGGCCCCGCATACGCGCAGGGCGGACCCGGCACGGGTCAGGGTATGGGCCGGGGCATGAGCGAGGCCGAGCGCGAGAAGATGCGCGAACAGATGCGCAAGCGCTGGGACGACATGGACCACGACCAGCGCGAACGCGCGATGGACCGCATGCGCGACCGCCGGCACGAGCCCAAATACGAAGACATGCGCGAACGCTGGGACAAGATGAACCCCGACCAGCGCCGCCGGATGATGGAGCGCCATCACGGCGGGCGCGACGGCGACGGGGAAAAGGACAAGGGCCGGGGCGAGCGCCGCCGCGGCGAAGGCAACCGCTAGGCGGCGTTCGCCGCCAGCTTCGGGCCGCCCCGCGGCAGGATCACGCGCACGCGCGTGCCCTTGCCCGGGGCGGTTTCGATTTCCAGCGTGCCGCCGTGCAGGCGCGCGAACATCAGCGACAGCGGCAGACCGAGGCCGGTATCCGAACGGCGGTCGCCGTCGCCCGCGGTTTCGAACGGTTCGAGCGCGCGGCGCGCCTGTTCCTCGGTCATGCCGCGCCCGCGGTCGGCCACCCAGAACTCGGCCCGCGCGCCCGGCAGCGACCGGCATCCCATCCGCACGAGGCGGTCTTCGCCGGCGAACTTGATGGCGTTGATCGTCAAGTTGAGGACGATCTGCGTGAGCACCTGCGCGTCGGCGGACAGCTCGACGTCCTCGCTCGCCGCGTCGGTCTCCAGCCGCACGCCTTCCTTGGCCGCACGCTGTTCGGCGAGATGGCGGACGGCCGAAAGGATGTGGGCCGAATCGACGGGTGCCACCGCCAGCTTCCAGCGGCCCGCCTCAATCTTCGACATGTCGAGGATGCGGTTGATGATCTCCAGCAGGTGGTCGGCGCTGAAGCGGATGTCGGCCGCATAGTCGCGGTAGCGCTGCGGCACGCCGAGCTTCATCGCGTCGGACGCGATGACGTCGGAGAAACCGACGATCGCGTTGATCGGCGTGCGGATCTCGTGGCCCATGTGGGCGAGGAAGTCCGACTTGTTGCGCGCCACGTCGCGGAAGTGCGCGACGTCCTCGCGCGCGGCGTCGACGCGCGCCGTCGCCGCGGTAAGGCGCGCCATCTCGTCGCGCGCGCGGCGCTTGACGAACTCGGCCGCCAGGAAGGCGAAGCAGATCGCCAGCGCCGCGACGAGTGCCACCCCCATCGCGTGGCTGAGCCATTCGTCGACGACCGACCCGTAGGGCATTCCCGCGACCACATAGAGCGGCGTGCCGGGCACGGGCTCGTACGCCATGAGTCGGGTGCGCCCCTCGGCCGCGTCGATCACGCGCTGGACGGACGGGCCGTCCAACGCCGGCATGCCGGACGAACGCGCATCGACCAGTTCGCGCACGGGCGAGCTCGCGTACAGGTTTCCCCGCGGGTCGACGAGCTCGACGGAAGCGGAGTCGAGATACGAGAAGATGCGCGCCAGCCTCGACGGATCGATGCGCGCAAGCGCGACGCCCGCGAATTCGCGGGAAGTCGTCTCTGCACGCATCGTGACGAGGATGCTGACCTCGCCGCTGGGCCGTGCGACCAACGGCCGGTCGATCCGGGGCGAGTAGTCCTTGTTGTCCCGCAGCGCCCGGAAGTACGGCCTATCCGAAACGTCGAACGCCTGTGTCGTGCCAAAAAGCGACGTGACGGCCAGTCGGCCGGTTGCATCGGCGTAAGCCAGCCCCTGCACCGCCGGTATTGTCTGCTGCACGCGCCGGAAGGTCGCGAGGACCTCGTCGATCTCCGTGCTGATCGTGATGCCGGGCGACGTCGGCGCCACATCGATCGACTGCAGCGCCAGCATGGCCGCCGCGAAGTTGTCGCCGACATAGGCGGCCCCGATCAGCGCGTCGGTGCGCGTCTGGCGCGACATGCTTTCGAACACGCGGTCGTAGGCGAACCAGATCTGCATGGCCGCGACGAGCGCGATCGCGACCGACAGAATCGGCGCGAAATATCCCGCATGGGAGGCGCGCGACGCGGCGTTGTCGGTGGCGGGCATTGACGGTCTTCGGTCCATTCGGCGCGGCCCGAAGGGGCGCCGCAAACGTCACATTGTCTTGTGAATATAACAAACGGCGGATCGGGCCGCTTTGACGTCGATCAAACCGGCCGGGACCCGAGGAAGGCCGCCCATTGCGCCAGCTTTGCATCGAAATTCATGCCGGCATGCGCCGGACTTGTGGAAGGCAGGCGCCGGCACTGCGCGCCGTGCGGTGGTACCGCATGGCGCGCGAACAACGCTTGCGCCGCCGCACCGTTGAAGCCGATGCGCGCGATCTTCGGGTGGCCGGCAAACAAGTCGGCGAAGTCGTTGGGGCGTACGCTGTCGCGCGCGATCGCGGTATCGAGACTGCCCGGCCGACGAGCGGCCGCGCACACGTCCCATACGGCGATACGCGCGGCGACCAGCGCTTCGACGCGCGCGGCATAGGGCGCTTCGGGCGCGAAGCCGAGGATCCGGCCGAGGATCGGCCAGAAGGCATTGCGGGGATGGGCGTAGTAGCGGCCCGCGGCGAGCGAGGCCTGGCCCGGCAGCGAGCCGAGGATCAGGACCGTCGCGTCGGGCGACGCGATCGGCGGGAAGCCGCGGTCGGGCTTGGCGGCCTTGCTCAGGCCGCCGCGAGCTTGGCGTTGGCGATCTCGATGCGCGCGGCGAGTGCGGCGCGCTCGCCGTCGTCGGTCGCCGCACCGAGCTTGGCGCGCAGCGTCTCGAGATCCTTGGTCACCGCCGCCTTGTCGATGTCGGCGACGCGCACCGCCTCGTCGGCGAGCACGGTCACGCGCTCGGCCGAGGCTTCGGCGAAGCCGCCGGCCACGAAGATGCGGTCCTTGACCGAACCGTTCTCGTAGACGGCGATGGTGCCGGTGCGCAGCGTCGAGATGACGGGCGCGTGGCCCTTGAGCACGCCGAAATCGCCCTCGCTGCCGGGGACGACGACCATCTCGACGTCCTCGGAGGCGAGCAGGCGCTCGGGGCTGACGAGCTCGAACTTGGTCTTCTCGGCCATTGCGCTTTACCCGGTCCCGATCAGGCCGCTTC
>JAYRKO010000211.1:0-5260 GCA_041905745.1 Tagaea sp.
TGCACGCTCGCGCGCAACTCGCCGTCGAGCCGCTTGCGCAGATCGGCCCATTTGACGGCCGAGGCGGGCCGCTTCGCCAGCGCGCGCGTGACGACCGGGTAGCCCTGCTTGGCCGAACCCATCGCCTTCACGACGTTGCCGAAATAGGACGGATGCAGGTCGCCGAAGAAGCTGGCGCGGCCGGCCGCCTCGCCCACCGCCATCAGCACGTTGGGAACGGCGGGCTTGGAAGTCTGCCGCTCGGGCTCGACCGCGTTGCCGTCCTCGTCGACAGCCGCGAAATACTTGCCGTGCAGCCTGATCTGGTCGGGTGCCTCGCGCGCCAGCACCGTGTTGGGCTGCGTGCCGGCCGCCACGAGGATCGCGCGCGCGGGCAGCGTGCGTTCGTTGCCCTCGGCGTCCTTAACCTTCAAGGCCTTTGCCGCACCGTAGCCGTCGATCTCGACCGCGACGGGCGTCAGTCCCTCGGCGAAGCGCACGCCTTCCTCCAGCGCCTTGGCCACTTCCTCGTGGTTGAGCGTATAGGAAGGCGCATCGATCAGGCGGCGGCGATAGGCGACGGTCGCCCCGCCCCAGCTTTCGAGCAGGCGCGCGAAATCGGGCGCGCGATCCGCCTTCTTCGCCGCCGCGCGTTCGGCCGCGATGGCCTTGGCGTGGTCGAGGAACTCCGCCGCGATCTCGGAATCCTCGACCGTCCAGCGCGCGCGCACGACCGCTTCGCCGCGCTCGGCGACGAGCGTGTCGTGGCGGTGCGCGAACTTCTCGACCTGCCGCACGTAATAGGCGAGCGATTCCGTCGCCGTGTCGATCGCCGTCAGGCCGCCGCCGATGACGACGACCGGCAGGCGGATCTGCAGGTTGGCGAGCGAATCCTTCTTGGCGGCACCGGTGAGCTGCAGCGCCATCAGGAAGTCCGACGCCTGACGCACGCCGCGCGCCAAGCCGTTCTCCATGTCGATGATCGTCGGGCGCCCGGCGCCCATGCACAGCGCAACGTGGTCGAAGCCCATCGCAAAGGCGTCGTCGAGCGTCAGCGTGCCGCCGAAGCGGATGCCGCCGTACATCGCGAATTCCGCGCGCCGCTCCAGGAGCAGGCGGATCACCTTCAGGAAATTCTTGTCCCAGCGCACCGTGATGCCGTACTCGGCCACGCCGCCGAAACCGGCGAGCGTGCGCTCGTCGAGATTTTCGAAAAGTGCGGCGGCATCGCGCACCGGCTCGAACGGCACGCGGACGCCGTCCGCGCGCACGCCCGAGACCTTCTCGGGCAGCGGTTCGATCTTGAGGCCGTCGATGCCCGCGACCGCGTGGCCGTCGTTCATCAAGTGATGCGCGAGCGTGTAGCCCGCGGGCCCGAGGCCGACGATCAGCACCTTGCGGCCCGTATCCGGGCGCGGCAGCGGACGGCGGATGTTGAGCGGGTTCCAGCGCGTGAGCAGCGAATAGATCTCGAAACCCCAGGGAAGCGACAGCACGTCCTTGAGGATGCGCGTCTCGGCCTGCGGGATATCGACGGGTTCCTGCTTCTGGTAGATGCAGGCCTTCATGCAGTCGTTGCAGATGCGGTGCCCGGTGGCGGCGACCATCGGATTGTCGACGAGGATCGTCGCGAAGGCGCCCAGCGCGAAGCCGTTCGACTTCAACTGGTGCATCTCGGAGATCTTCTCCTCGAGCGGGCAGCCCGCGAGGTTGACGCCAAAGACCGATTTCTGGAACGCGCCCGTCTTCTTGTCCTTGAGGCCCTTCGAGCAGGAGTCCTTGCCCTGCGCGTGACACCAGATGCAGTAGTTCGTCTGGTCGAGCGCGCGCGTCAGGTCCATGCCTTCGTCGGTCAGCGCGAAGCCGTCGCGCGTGCGCCACTCGTGCCGGGGCAGGCGCTGCATGCGCACGCCGTCGATCTCGACCGTCTCCAGCGCGATGTAGTTGTTCGGGTCGAGCTTGTGGGGCTGGCGGAACAGAACGCCCTTGCCGTGGCGCGCGCGGCCCGCCTCGGTCGCCAGCGCCCAGCCCGCATAGTCGAGCGCCACGGCGAGCTTGTCGGCGTTGGCCGCCTCGTCCTTCTCCCACGCCGTCACGGCTTCGGCGAACTGCAACTCGCTCCAGCCGCTGCCCAGCAGCGCATCCATCCTCGCGGGATCGAAATTCGCCAGCACGTCGGCCTTCGCGGCCTTGGCGGCGCGTCGCTGCACGAAGAGGCGCTTGACCGCGTAGAGCGGCGAGAGCGCGTGCGTGCGCCGCGCGAGCGCGTCGGCCTCGCTCTCGACGCCGAAGAACTTCGCGAGGAACGTCTCGAAATGCGGGCCGATGTCGACGAGCAGCGCGCCCTCGTCCTTGGCGGCGAGCGCGTCGGGATTGGCGCGCGCGGCCATCAGGCGGTCGTGCAGCGGCGCGTCGGCCGCCTTCAGCGCATCGAGGAAACGGCCGTCGAGTAGGGCTAGCTTCGACCGATCGTAGAGATCGGCGAAGACATGGCCGAAAGCGAGGTTCATGCGAGTTCCGTGAGTTTCCGCAGGAGCGCCGTCAGCTGGTCGCGCTCTTCGGGGGCGAGCGGCGTCATCACCGCGTCGGAAACGCCGTGCGCGCGGCGGATCGCCTCGCAGGCGAGCGCGTTGCCCGCCTCGCTGAGGCGCAGCAGCGTCGCGCGCCGGTCGTTGGGATCGGGCCGCCGTTCGATGAGGCCGCGCGCCATCAGGCGCTGGATGACGCCCTGGATCGTCGCGGGATCCATCGCCGTCATGCGGCCGAGCAGGTTCTGAGAGACCTCGCCGCGTTCGCTGATCTTGGCCAGCGCCGCGAACTGCGTGGTCGTCAGGTCGAGATCGCCGACCTCGCGCTCGAACTGCGCGACATGGCGCTGGTGGGCGCGCCGCAGCAGGTGGCCGATCTGTCTTTCGAGGATGTACTCGCAGGCACCCGCGGTGCCGGCGAGGTTGGCGACGTCCAATTTCTGGGCAGGCTGCATGTGCTCGTCCGGCCAGTCGTTTGTTCGTGTACATACATGTCGCCGGGTCGAGGGGGATTGTCAAGCCGGCGGGGGTGCGACAGCCCGAAGCTGGCCTCGAGCGGGAAAGCGGTCTATCTCCTCGCCCGTCGTGACAACGGTAACCCCCTCCCCGAATTCCGCCCATCGGACCGTCGGCCTCTGGCTGCTTGTCTGCTGCGCGATGATCTTCGCGATGGTCGTGATCGGCGGCATCACGCGGCTGACCGAGTCCGGCCTTTCCATCGTCGAATGGCGGCCGGTCGCCGGCACACTGCCCCCGCTCAACGATGCCGACTGGCAGGCGGAGTTCGACAAGTACCGACAGATCGACCAATACCAGTTGCGCAACGCCGGCATGTCGCTGGCGGAATTCAAACGCATCTTCTTCTGGGAATGGTTCCACCGGCTGTGGGGCCGGCTGATCGGTCTCGTCTTCTTCCTTCCGTTCGTGTGGTTCTGGTGGCGCGGCGCGGTGCGCGGGCCGCTCGCGGGCAAGCTCTTCGCGCTGTTCTGCCTCGGCGGGCTGCAGGGCGCGATCGGTTGGTGGATGGTCGCAAGCGGCCTCCAGCGCGACATGCTGGCCGTGAGCCAGTATCGCCTTGCCGTCCATCTGGCGATGGCGCTGGCGCTGCATGTCGGCCTGCTTTGGATCGCGCTCGACCTGCTGCGCGGCCGGCGCGCGCCCACGCGCGAACGAACGCTGGGCGTCTGGCTCGCCTCGCTCGTCTTCCTCACGATCGTCGCGGGCGCGTTCGTCGCGGGGCTCGATGCGGGGCTCGTCTCGGACACGTTCCCGCTGATGGACGGGCGCCTCGTGCCCGCCGGCTACGCGGATATCGAGCCCTTCTGGCGCAACCTGTTTGAAAACCATGCCGCCGTGCAGTTCAATCACCGCTGGCTCGGGATCTTCACGGTGCTGTGCGCGCTTGTCTTCGCCGCGCGCTGTGCGCCCAAGGCGGCGGCACGCGACCAGCTTGCCGTTATCGCGGTGCTGGCCTTCGCGCTGATGCAGGCCACGCTCGGCATCGCCACGCTGATGCTGTGGGTGCCGGTCCCGCTTGCAGCCGCACATCAGGCGGGCGCAGTGATCCTGCTGACGGCGGCAATCGTCGCCGCGCATGCGCTGGGACGGCGCGGCTAGCGGCGCAGCGGCAGCAGGACGCTCAGCGCGAAGACGCCGGCGGCCGCAAGCACCACCGACGGGCCCGAGGGCGTATCGAATTCGGCCGACGCGAAGAGGCCGGCCACGCAGGCAAGCGCGCCCAGTGCCGAGGCGATCGCCGCCATGCTTTCCGGGCTGCGGGCAAGGCGCCTTGCAGCGGCGGCCGGCATCACCATCAGCGCCGTCACCAGCAGCACGCCCACGATCTTCATCGCGACCGCGACGACGAGCGCCAGCAGCAGCACGAAGGCCAGGCGCATCGCATCGACATTCACGCCTTCGACCGCCGCGAGATCGGCATGCACCGTCAGCGACAGCAACGGACGCCACAGGAAACCCAGCACGACGAGCCCTGCCGCCGCCCCGCCCCAGATCCACGCGAGATCGGCGGGCCCCACCGCAAGGATGTCGCCGAACAGGTAACCCATCAGGTCGACGCGCACGTTCTCGACGAACGACAGCGCCACGAGCCCGGCCGACAGCGCCGTGAAGGCGCAGATCGACAGCAGCGTGTCGGGCGCGAGGCGTGCGCGCGACAGCAGCCCCGACAAAGCCGCCGCGAAGGCCACGCACGTGCCGGCGATGGCGAGGTTGGTCTCCACGCGCAAGAGGAAGCCGAGCGCAATGCCCAGCAACGCCGAATGCGCCAGCGCGTCGCCGAAGAAGGCCATGCGCCGCCACACGACGAAACTGCCGAGCGGGCCCGCAATCAGCGCAAGCCCGATGCCGGCCGCACCCGCACGCCAGAGGAAGTCATCCATGGTGGTGATGATGGTCGTGGTGGGAATGGTCGTGATGCACGTGGCCGTCGTGCGGGTCGTGCACGTGATCGTGCCGGTGCCGGTAGAGTGCAAGCGATTCGCCCGCGCGCGCGCCGAACAGCTCGGCGAAGGCGGGGTCCTTGCCGATGGCTTCGGGCCGGCCCGAGCAGCACACATGGCCGTTGAGGCACAAGACGCGGTCGGCGCGCGCCATAACCAGATGCAGGTCGTGGCTGACGATCAGCACGCCGCAGCCGTGGCGGTCGCGCACCGCGCCGACGAGATCGTAGAGCGCGTCCTGCCCGATCACGTCCACGCCCTGCGCCGGCTCGTCGAGCACGAGGAGATCGGGCT
>JAYRKO010000212.1:0-5240 GCA_041905745.1 Tagaea sp.
GTCCACACGGACTGGCGCCAGGACGGATCGTTGGGTGCGAAGGCGTCGCGCATCTGCGTCTTGATGCGCCGGGAATCCTCGCCGGCGAGGTCGCCGTGCAGATGCAGCCAGTTGTCGGCGCGCACCGCGTCGAGCACGTCGTCGATGGGCAGCGTGCCGTATTCGAGCGCGATCGCCGTCAGCTGGGCGCCCGGCAGGAAGCGCACGAAGCCGTCGCCGTTGGTTCCCACGAGCGGGGCGGACGTCGACGTGCCCATCTCGGTCGATGTCAGGTCGGAACCGTACCAGTCGAGTGCGCGCGCGAAACCCGGATGCTTGTCCGGCAGCGCGAAGATGAGCTCGCCGTAGCCGCGCGGACCGAGCCCGGTATGGAAATCGACGATGGCGACATGCTTGGCGCGCGCCAGCCAGTCGCGGAAAACGGCCGCGATCGTGCGGTTCGACCAGGTCGGCGCATGGCCGCCGAAGAATACGCCGTCGGGATGCGAATACTGACCGCCGGAGACGGCCGCCTGGAACGCGGCGGCGCCAAAGCGCTTGGAATAGTCGGCCAGCACCGCCTTCGAGGCGGCCTGCGCACTCGTCGTCCATTCCGCCGGCGCGATCGCGTTGGCGAGCTTCTCGTAACCCGGGTTCTCGGGATAGGGCCCGATATGGGTCACGAAATTGCGGTTGAGGTCGACATTGTCCTCGTTCACCCGCCGCAGCCACGCGAAACCGTGCGGATTGACGGCGTGAAGATGGAGCTGCGCCACGCCCGGCGGCAGCTCGCGGAACGCACCCGACGCGAACCAGCCGGTCTGGCAGCCGGAGCCGCAGAAACCCTCGATCCCGTGGGTGGCCGAGATCGTGACGAGCACGCGTTCGGCATCCGACGGGCCGTACCACACCGCATCGCAAAATAGCTGCTCGCCCCGGGGGCCGCGCAGCGGGTTCTGGATCGGGCGGTGGCGCCCGGCATGGGGCTTGGCCGCTTCCAGGAACTTCTCGCGCGCGCCCGAATAGTCGCGGGCGAAGTACTCGTGGATGCTCATGCGCCGCCGTCGGAAAGGAGCCGAAAAAGGGCCGTAACTTTGGCCCGGCGGGCAACGAAATGTAAAGCGCCCCACCTTTACACGCGCACCGAACGGCCGCATGCTTGACCTCATGGTTCGCTTCCCGCGTTCCGCCGCGATTCTGACGCTCGGCGCCCTTCTGGCGTTGGGTTCGGGCGTGCCCGTCCGGGGACAATCGGCCGACACGCCCGCGCCCGAGAAACCTGCCGTCCAAAAGGCCGCGAGCGGCAAACTCGACGCGCTGTTCGACCGGCTGCAGAACACCCGCGATGCGGCCGAAGCGCAGCGCACGGAAGCGGCGATCTGGCAGATCTGGATCGAACCCGAAGACCCGGCCGCCGGCTCGATCATGCGCCTGGCGCTCGACGCCCAGCAGCGCGGCGATCTGTTCGGTGCCTTCGCGCTGTTCGACGCCATCGTCAACCTGAAGCCCGATTTCGCCGAAGGCTGGAACCGTCGCGCGACGGTTCTCTACCAGCTCGGCCGGTACGAAGATTCACGCAAGGACGCGGAGAAGACCGTCGAACTCGAGCCGCGCCATTTCGGCGCGCTTTCCGGCCTCGGCCTCATCGCGACGGCCAAGAACGACGACGATGCGGCGCTCGCGGCCTTCGAGCGCGCCCTTTCCTTCAATCCCCACATGGCGCAGGTTCGCGCCAACGTCGAAGCCCTGCGCAAGAAGCGGCGCAACGGCGCCATCTAGGAGCAAACGCGAAATGCTGATCAAGCGCAACCGCGGCTGGGAAATCCCCGAACGCGACGTCACGCCCGAGAGCGTCTACAGCCGCCGGCATCTGCTCGCGGTCGGTGCGGGCCTCGCAGCCGCGTCCTTCGCCGGCATCGACGGTTTGCGCGCGCAGACGCCCGATCCCTCGGCCGGCCTCTATCCGGCGATGCGCAACATGCGCTATCGCGGCGAGCGCGACATCACCGAGGAGCGCTTCGGCTCGAACTACAACAATTTCTACGAATTCGGTTTCCAGAAATCGATCGCGCAGGCCGCCAAGGCGCTGCCCGTGCGCCCGTGGCAGATCACCGTCGACGGCATGGTCGAGACCCCGCGCACGGTCGACATCGACGACCTGTTCAAGGCGATGAAGTTCGAGGAACGCGTCTATCGCCTGCGTTGCGTGGAAGGCTGGTCGATGGTGTTGCCGTGGACCGGCTTCCCGATGGCGGCGTTCGTCGACTGGTGCAGGCCCACGTCGGGCGCCAAATACGTGCGCATGGAAACGTTCATGAAGCCCGACATCGCGCCCGGCCAGCGCGCCCGGGGCTATCCGTGGCCCTATATCGAGGGCCTGACGATCGAAGAGGCGCGCAACGAGCTCGCCTTCCTCGTGACCGGCGTCTACGGCCACCCTGCACCGGGCGCGCACGGCGCGCCGCTGCGCGTCGTGGCACCGTGGAAGTACGGCTTCAAGTCGGGCAAGTCGCTCGTCAAGTTCACCTTCACCGAC
The DNA here is from genome assembly GCA_041905745.1 of Tagaea sp. GTDB lineage: Bacteria > Pseudomonadota > Alphaproteobacteria > CACIAM-22H2 > CACIAM-22H2 > Tagaea. Next base: position 2,516 of record JAYRKO010000212.1, read on the forward strand.
AAGCGTCCGAAGACGTTCTGGGAGGAGACCCAGGAGAGCGAGTACGGCTTCTGGGCGAACGTCAACCCGAAGGTCCCGCACCCGCGCTGGAGCCAGGCGTCGGAAGAGGTGATCGGTGCGGGCGGCAAGCGCGTGCCCACGCAGATCTTCAACGGCTACGGCGATTTCGTGGCGGGCCTCTATACCGACCTGCAGAACGAGCGGCTCTGGGCCTGAACGGGCTTCCCGAGCGGGCGCCCCCCGCGTAAAAGACGGGGATGCCCGACTCCAACCACTCCGGCGCGCTGGCCGCCCGCCGCGCGCTGCCGATCGAGACGTTCGACAACCGCACCGGCGGCGACGCGCTGTTCCGCGCCGTCGGCCATCCGCTGGCAAGCGAGCCGGCGCGCGCCCTCGTCGCTCGCCTGAAGGCGGCGGGCAAGATCGCCGTCTACGATCCGTACGGCGCGTTCGCGACGCTGACGGCGCTGCAGGATTTCTCGGGCCTCGACATCGTCGGTCTCTACGGCCGCGACGCGCAACATCTGGGCCGGCGCGTGGGTACGCGAACGGTCGAGCCGGTTTCGGCGATCGCCGCAAGCGGTGCCGCCTGCGTGCTCGTGACGGCGTTCGATGCCGAGCCGCTCGTGGTACAGATCCGCCACTGGCTGCCGAAGGGTGCCGAGATCGTCACGCTCGATGCGATGCGCATCCCCGCGGCGATGCTCACTGACCCGAAGCGCTATCTGTCGACCTACAATTTCGTGACCAACCTCGTGCTGTTCTGCGAGGGGCCCGGCCGTCACACGCGCATGGTCAGCGCCAACTACTGGGCGGGCTACGGCGCGAAGAACGTGCGCGCATGGTTCCGCCTGTTCTCCGCCGACGGCAAGGCGCTCGCGACGTGGGAGGAGAAGCTCGCCGACGGCGTGTCCGCCTTCGTCGTCGACAGCCGCGACATTGCAAAACGCTTCGGCCTTGGCGCGTTCGACGGGCAGCTTTTTGTCCACATGATCGACGTGACGGGCCACGACGTCCTCAAATACGCGCTCGATTTCTGGAGCGACAGCGAGCTCACCTGCACGCACGACGCCAATCCGTGGCCGTCCGACTACTACGCCGGCATCCCGGCGCCCGACGCGGGCGAGAAGGTGCGCGTGTGGGTACAGAACTGCCATTCCTGCGAGATCCCGGCCGACGGCGTGCGCTTCGCGAAAATGGGGAGCGACGCATGGGTGCCGATGAAGGCGCCGATCCCGGCGTTCGGCATGCGCGCGGTCGAAATGGGCGAGTTGCTGCCCGGGCTCGCGTGGCCGAACCAGATCGAGATGGATGCCGGCAAGTACGTCGTGCGCCCGCGCTACGAGGTCGAGCGCGCCGGCAAGCGTCACGTCGCGCACGCCAATGTCGAGCGCAGCGACCTGAAGCCCGATCCCGACATCGCGGCACTGGGCCCGCTGTTCGGCAAGGGCTACATCCTGCCGGCCCCGATCCTGCCGCAGGCCGAGTTCGAGAGCGTCGCCCTGCCCACGCCGATGGCGCGCGGCCAGTCGAGCCTGCCGCTGATTGCGCGCTTCTACGACGCATCCGGCGCACCAGCCGGCGAACGCTTCCTCGGCAACCTCGCGCGCGGCCATGCCACGCGCGTGGAAACCGACGCGCTGAAGCTGCCGTCGGGCTACGGCCACATCGAACTGAGCTACGATTTCCGCGAGGGCGGCGGCGGCGACGGCTGGATCCACGGCCTCTTCCGCTATCGGCGGCGCCAAGGCCCCGCACATGGCGCGGACACCAGCTTCGGCAGCCACATCTTCAATACGGCACTCGTCTTCAAGAACGAGCCGCAGTCCTATATCGGCCGCCCGCCCGGCCTGACGACGCGGCTGTTCCTGCGCCTGGGCACCGACGGCCACGATGCGGTGTGCCACCTGATCTACCCCGCCTCGACGCCGTGGCACGCGACGTCGGACACGTTTCTCGAACTGCACGATGCCGCCGGGACGAAGATCGCCGAAGCGAAGCTGGCGATCCCGTGTTCGGGCTCGCGCCTGTGGCGTGCGGGCGAGACGTTCGCGACCGCCGATCTCGCGCGGGCCGGCAACGGCGGCTACGTACTGATCCGCGATCGCACGTGCCGCCTGTTCGGCTATCACGGGCTGCGCGCGCCGGACGGGCGCTTCAGCCTCGACCATATGTTCGGCTTCTAGGCGTAGGCGACGGGCCGGTCGGGATAGGCCAACTCGTGGCGCGCGCGCCACTCGTCCTTCACGTAGTTCACGATGATCGACTTGCGCACGCCGTCGATCGTGCGGCGACGGAAGCCGTGCCACGTGTCGGTGCCGGGCACGAAGATGAGACCGTTGTTGAACGCGCCCGACGCCGCACCCAGATGCTTCTCGGGCGTTTCGTAGACGTCGGTCCCCCAGCCTTCCGACTGCGGCACGTCCGACAGGTAGAACAGCATCGTGTAGAGCTTCGCGCCGATGTCGGTGTGCGGTTCCAGCCAGAAGCCGTCGGTGTCCTGGCAGAACTCGATGCGCAGATAGCTGCCGGCAAGCGGCGCACCCGTCGTGCGCGCCAGTGCCGCAACGTTCGCGGGATCCTGGAACGCCGCCGCGAAGGCTTCCGTCTCGGGATGCGCGCGGCGGAAGTCGGGCGAGAAGAAGACGCGCGTGGAATTGTTCGTCTCGCGCCGGCCTTGCGTGTCGCCGACATGGGCGACCGGCACGGGCAGATTCGAGAGCGC
>JAYRKO010000213.1:0-5199 GCA_041905745.1 Tagaea sp.
TCGGTATCGAAATGTAACCGTTCAGGGCCGGTTCCACAAGGCACCCCCGACGGGACAACGCATGTACGAAAGAAGGAGTTTGAAATGGCTAAGATTGCGATCGTCTATCACAGCGGCTTCGGCCACACGAAGGTCCTGGCCGAGGCCGTCGCCAAGGGCGCCGCGTCGATCGCCGGCACGACCGTCGATCTCGTTCCCGTTGCCGAGGCCGAGGCGAAGGTCGAGACGCTCAACGCCGCCGACGCCATCATCTTCGGGTCGCCGACCTATATGGGCAGCGTTTCCGGCCCCTTCAAAACCTGGGCGGACACGACGGCGAAGGTCTGGTTCGCTCAAGGGTGGAAGGACAAGCTTGCGGCCGGCTTCACGAACAGCTCCGGCCCCTCGGGCGACAAATACGCCACCATTTCCGCCATGTGGACTCTTGCCATGCAGCACTCGATGATCTGGGTCAGCCAGGGCGTCATGGTCGGCACGAAGCAGGGCGACGTGACGCTCAACCGCCTGTCGAGCTGGGGCGGCGTGATGGCGACGTCCGAGAATGCCGCCCCCGGCGAGAACAATCCGTCGAAGGACGATCAGGCATCCGGCTTCGGACTGGGTGCGCGCGTCGCGACGCTTGCGAAGAAGCTGAAGGGCTGACGGACGGAGGACAAAAGCCGATGATCGAGTTCTATACCGCCGGCACGCCGAACGGCCGCAAGGTTGCGATCTTCCTCGAAGAGACGGGGCTGCCTTATACGGTTCACCGGATCGATTTTTCGAAGAACGAGCAATTCGCGCCCGCGTTCCTGAAGATCGCGCCGAACAACAAGATTCCGGCGATCGTCGATACCGACGGTCCCGGCGGCAAGCCGCTTGCGCTCTTCGAGTCCGGCGCAATCCTGTTCTATCTGTCGGAAAAGACAGGCCGCTTCCTGCCGGCCGATCCGGCCGGCCGCGCCGTCGCGCACCAATGGCTGATGTGGCAGATGGGGGGCGTTGGCCCGATGTTCGGCCAGCTCTGGCATTTCGCGAAGGCGGCGCCCGAGAAGGTTCCCTACGCGATCGACCGCTACCAGAAGGAGGTCGACAGGCTTGTCGGCGTGCTCGATCGGCGTCTGGCGGATGTGCCCTACCTGGCCGGCGATTACTCGATCGCGGACATGGCCGTCTATCCGTGGGTGGCCGGCGATTGGTTCGGCGCGGACCTGGCCAAGTTGCCGAATTTCGCCCGCTGGAAGTCGGAAATCGCGGCGCGCCCGGCGGTCGAGCGCGGGATGAAAGTGCCGTGAGCGGCATCCCGGCGATGTTCGTGTCGCACGGCGCACCCACGCTGCCGCTCGACGACGTTCCTGCACGCGACTTCCTGCAGGGGCTGGCGGCGACGTTGCCGCGCCCGAAGGCCATTCTCATAGCCTCAGCCCATTGGGAGACGGCGGCGCCTGCCGTCTCTCTGGCGGCCACGCCGGAGACGATCCACGATTTCTACGGTTTCCCGCGCGAACTTTACGAGATGCGCTATCCGGCACCGGGGGCGCCGGCTGCCGCGGGGCGCGCGAAGGATCTGCTGGAAGCCGCCGGCTTTGCCGTGGCGGCCGATGCCGGGCAGGGGCTCGATCACGGCGCCTGGGTGCCGCTGATGCTGGCTTGGCCGGCGGCCGATATCCCCGCCGCACAGATTTCGATCCAGCCCCAGCTCGGGCCTGCGCATCACATTGCGCTCGGCCGCGCGCTTGCGCCGCTGCGCGACGAAGGCATCCTCGTCCTCGGTTCGGGCGGTGCCGTCCACAACCTGCGTGCGCTCGACTGGCAGGGCGGCGCCGGGCAGGGGGCGGAATGGGCTCGTGCGTTTGACGACTGGCTGGCCGACGCGCTCGCATCGGGCGACGACGCGGCTCTGGCCGACTATCGCAACCGTGCGCCGAACGCGCGCATGGCCCATCCGCGCGACGAGCATCTGATGCCCGTCTTCGTCGCCTACGGAGCCGGCGGAATCGGCGCCAAGGGTCGGCGCATCCATTCGAGTTTCACGCACGGCGCGCTTTCGCTGGCGGCGTTCGCGTTCGCCTGAGGGCACAAACGAAAACGGCGGCCCTAGAGCCGCCGTTCGCTTCAGTCCGTTCGCCCGAGCCTAGGCGGCCTTGACGCTGATGCCCTTGTTCTGGAGCAGGTCGGTCAACTCGCCAGTCTGGTACATCTCGCGCACGATGTCGCAGCCGCCAACGAACTCGCCCTTGATGTAGAGCTGGGGGATCGTCGGCCAGTTCGCGAATTCCTTGATGCCGTTTCGGATCTCGGGATCCTCGAGCACGTTGATGCCCTTGAATTTCACGCCTATGTGGGTGAGCACCTGCACGACGGCGGCGGAGAAGCCACACTGCGGGAAGACCGGCGTGCCCTTCATGTAAAGCACGACGTCGTTGGCCTTGAGGTCGGCCTCGATGCGGTCCTTGACGCTGTCCATCTTCGTTACTCCAGTCGGTCTGTCTCTGGCGCGGCGCTCAGGCGTCCGCGGGAATTTCGGTCGTCAGGGCCAAAGCATGCAACTCGCCGCCCATGCGACCCTTCAGGGCCGCATAGACCATCTGGTGCTGCTGGACCCGGCTCTTGCCCTTGAAGAGAGCCGAGGCAACCCGACAGGCATAATGATCGCCATCGCCGCGTAGGTCGTCAATGCGCACGGTGGCGTCGGGAAGCGCCTCGCGGATCATTTTTTCGATATCGGACGCGGCCATCGGCATCGCGAATAACCCTACTATTTCGAGGACATATAGCCCGGCAGCCAGCCTTCGTGGGTGCGGCGCAGGTCATCCAGCGATATAGGGGCCACACCCGGCAGTGTCAAATCGCTGCGGGCGGTAACGGCGCCGAGCATCACGGCCGGAACGCGCGCCTTCTTCGCGGCCGCAAGCAGCCGCTTGGCGTTGCCGGTCGTCACGACGTACCGGGCCTGGTCTTCGCCGAACAGAAAAGCACTATCGGTGCGCACCGATTCCAGATTCGCGCCCCGACGGCCGGCAAGCGCCATTTCGGCGATCGCCACGAGCAGACCGCCGTCGGCGATATCGTGGCACGCATTGACCTGACCCTTCGCGATCAGGCTGCGAACGAAATCGCCGTTGCGCTTCTCCGCCCGCAGGTCGATCGGCGGCGGGGCGCCGTCTTCGCGCCCTTCGATTTCCCGTAGGTAAAGCGAAGAGCCGAGCCACCCCTTGGTCGCACCGATCAGAACGATGGAGTCCTCAGCCGACTTGAAGGCGAGGTCGACGGATTTCGACGCGTCCTTCAGGAGGCCGACGCCGCCGATTGTAGGCGTCGGCAGGATCGCCTGCCCGTTGGTCTCGTTGTAGAGCGACACGTTGCCCGACACGACCGGATAGTTCAGCGCCTTGCACGCCTTGCGCATGCCTTTGATGGCGCCGACAAACTGGCCCATGATCGCAGGCCGTTCGGGATTTCCGAAATTCATGTTGTCGGTGATGGCCATCGGAGTCGCGCCGACAGCCGTCAGGTTCCGCCAGGTCTCGACGACGGCTTGCGCGCCGCCGGTCTCGGGATCGGCGTGGACGTAGCGCGGCGAGGAATCGACGCACATCGCCAGCGCCTTCTTTCGGCCGGGCAGCCCGACGATCGCGGCATCGCCGCCGGGACGCTGGAGCGTATGGCCGCGCACGAGATGGTCGTACTGCTCCCAGATCCAGCGACGCGAGGCGAGATCGGGGCAGCCCATCAGCTTGCCGAGTGCGGCACCGACGTCGCGTGCCGGCAGTTTCTTGGCGTCGACAGGCTTGCGCTTTTTCGTGGGCTTCCAGGGGCGGGCGTATTCGGGGCTGGCCTGCACCATCGGCGCGATGGGCATGTCGGCATCGACCTTGCCGTTCTTTCGGACGACGAGACGGCCGGTCTTCGTCAGATGGCCGATGGTCGCGCAATCCAGTTCGTATTTCGCGAAGATCCGCTGCGCGACCGAAAGGCGGCCGGGCTTCAGGATCATCAGCATGCGCTCCTGGCTTTCCGAGAGCATCATCTCGTACGACGTCATCCCGACTTCGCGCGCGGGAACGTTGTCGAGATCGAGATCGATCCCGAGGCCACCCTTGCCGGCCATTTCGACCGACGACGAGGTGAGGCCGGCCGCGCCCATGTCCTGAATCGCGACGATGGCGTCGGTTGCCATAAGTTCGAGGCAGGCTTCGATCAGCAGCTTTTCGACGAACGGATCGCCGACTTGAACGGTCGGGCGTTTCTCCTCGGAATTGTCGTCGAACTCGGCCGAAGCCATGGTCGCACCGTGGATGCCGTCGCGACCGGTCTTCGCGCCGACATAGACGACCGGATTTCCGGCTCCGGCGGCGGCTGAATAGAAGATCTTGTCCTTCCGCGCGACGCCGACGGTCATCGCGTTGACGAGGCAGTTGCCGTTGTACGACGCATGGAAGTTCGTCTCGCCGGCAACTGTGGGCACGCCAACGCAGTTCCCGTAGCCGCCGATGCCCGCGACGACGCCCGAAACGAGGCGGCGCGTCTTGGGATGCGACGGGTCGCCGAAGCGCAGCGCGTTCAGGTTTGCGACCGGCCGCGCACCCATCGTGAAGACGTCGCGCAGGATCCCGCCCACGCCCGTCGCCGCACCCTGATAGGGTTCGATGTAGCTCGGGTGATTGTGGCTCTCGATCTTGAAGATGCAGGCGTCGCCTTCACCGATGTCGATGACGCCCGCGTTCTCGCCGGGGCCGCAGATGACCCACTTGGCCTTCGTCGGCAGCGTCTTGAGCCACTTCTTCGACGATTTGTACGAGCAGTGCTCGCTCCACATCACCGAAAAGATGCCGTGCTCTGTCTGCGTCGGCAGGCGACCGAGAATGTTGCAGGCGAGGTCGTATTCGGCGGGCGCGAGGCCCATCAGGTCCTTGGGCTTGGGCCAGGACTTGCGCTTCGATTTCGTCTTTTTCATTTCGCGAGGGCGCCCACGATCGCGTCGAACATCGGCTTGCCGTCGAGCGAGCCGCCGAGCGAACCGACCGTCGCCGGATCGGTCGCATTCTCGGGGTGCGGCATCAGTCCGATGACCGTCTTGGTCGCGTTGAACACGCCGGCGATGTTGCCGATCGAACCGTTGGGATTGCCCTCGGCCGTCGTTTCGCCTTCGGGCGTGCAATAGCGGAATGCGATCTGGTCGCCGTCTTCGAGGCGCTTCAGCGTGTCGCCATCGGCGAA
>JAYRKO010000214.1:0-5155 GCA_041905745.1 Tagaea sp.
CGCGCAGCTTCATGCCCTTCATGTCGGCGGGCGTGTTGATCGCCTTGTTCGCCGTCGTGTGGCGCGCGCCGTAGTAGGTGAGCGCCACGATCTTGTTCTTGGTCTTCTGGTCGTAGCCGTCGGCCAGTTCCTTGAACAGGTCGGACTGCGAATACGCCTTCCAGTGGTTGAAGTCGCGGAACATGTAGGGCGCGTTCGAGATCGCGATGGGCGGGAACGACGCGCCCGCGAACGCGGCACCGGTATAGATGATGTCGATCGTGCCCAGCGGCAGGGCCTGGTTGATCTGCTGCTCGTTGCCCAGCGCCGAGGCCGGGTGCACGTCGATGGCGTACTTGTTGTTCGTGCGCTTCTGGATTTCCTGCGCCGCCCACACCGCTTCGGTGTGGTAGGGCTCGTTGGTCTCGTAAACATGCGCCCATTTCAGGCGCTGCTGGGCGGTGGCGGGACCGGCGACGGAAACGGCGGCGGTCACCATCGCGGCGATGGCGAATATGGCGCGCATTGACTCCTCCCTGTTGTATCGCCCGGGTTTTCCCGTCGCGATTGTGCGCTATCCTAACGGCCGTCGGCCGCGATGTCATGGCCGGAAATCCGGGGGGAGTGCCCGAAAATGGCCCGCATCGCGAAAGTCGAAATCCGTCAGGTCGACCTGCTTCCGCCCGTCGTGCGCACCGACGCGATCCAGTCGTTCAAGTGCCAGGAGACGCCGATCGTGCGCATCTGGGATGCCGACGGCGCAGTGGGCACGGGCTACAGCTACACGATCGGCACCGGCGGCTCGGCGGTGATGGCGCTGCTGCGCGACTGTCTGGTGCCGTTCATCCTCGGGCGCGAGGCCGACGAGATCGACGGCATCTGGAACGGCATGCTGTTCCATACGCACGCCACGACCGTGGGCGCGATCACGGCACTGGCGATGGCCGCGATCGACACCGCGCTGTGGGACCTGCGCTGCCGGCGCGCGAAACTGCCGCTGCATCGGGCGGCGGGCGGGGCCAAGGACCGCATCCCGGTCTACACGACCGAGGGCGGCTGGCTGCACCACCCGCCCGAACAGCTCGTCGACGAGACGCTGAAGGCGCGCGAAGACGGTTTCGCCGGCGCCAAGATCAAGGTGGGCAAGCCCACGGGTGCGGAAGACCGGCGCCGGCTGGAAGCCGTCCGCAAGGCCGTGGGTCCCGATTTCGAGCTGATGGTCGACGCCAACCAGCGCTTCTCGGCGGCCGAGGCGCTGCGCCGCGCGGCCCTCTACGCCGATCTCGATCTCGGCTGGTTCGAGGAGCCGTTGCCCGCCGACGATCTCGAAGGCCACGCGCGCCTGCAGGCGGGCACGCAGATCCCCGTCGCGGTGGGCGAGTCGCTCTATTCGCCGGGCCAGTTCGCGGATTACATCCGCCGCAACGCCTGCGGCATCGTGCAGGTCGACGTCGCGCGCGTGGGCGGCATCACGCCGTGGCTGAAGGTCGCGCACATGGCCGAGTGCTGCAACGTGCCGGTGGCCCCGCATTTCCTGATGGAACTGCATGTGGGGCTCGTGTGCGCGGTCACGGGCTCGGCGTGGCTCGAATACATCCCCCAGCTCGACCGCATCGCGACGTCGCGCGTGCGCATCGCCGACGGCCACGCCTATCCGGCCGAGGCGCCGGGGCTGGGGATCGAATGGGACTGGAAGGCGGTGGAAAAGCTGACCGTCGCGGGGTCCGCCGCGACGGCCAGCCGCTAGCTCAGTTCGCCAGCCACACGTCGGTCAGGTCCTGACCGAGCAGGTGCGAGGGCGTGATGTGCCAGCCGCGCACGTTGGACGCGATGGGCACGATGCGCTCAAACCAGAACAGCGGAACCGTGTAGGCGAGGTCCATCAGCTGGATCTGGAAGTCGCGCACCAGCGCCTTGCGCTTGTTGAAGTCGGTCTCGCGCTCCTGCTTGTCGAAGATCTCGTCGAGCTGGCGGTCGAGATGGCGCGACACGTTGAAGCCCGGCACGCGGTCGAACGAGATGAAGCGGCGGAGCTGGAAGTTGGGCTCGTCCGCGAACTCGGTCGTGAAGTCGAGCATCACCTCGAACGCGCCCGACGTGCGCGAACCGAAATAGGTGGCGCGCTCGGCCACGCGCTGCTCGACCGTCACGCCGATCTGGCGCCACTGGTCGATCAGCCACACCGCGACCGTCGGGAAGGGCGGCAGCGACATCGAGATCAGCTCGAACTTCAGGTTCGACTGACCGGCCTCGGCGAGCAGCTTCTTGGCTTCCGCCCGGTTGCGCGCGACGTCGCGGCCCATGCCGGGATACGTCGCCAGTTCGGCCGCCGTGGGCGCGTAGGCGTAGCCCGGGCGCAGCAGCGAGCCGACGTCCTTGGCCTGCGAGACGCGCGCGAGCGCGGGGGCCGCGTTCCAGCGGTCCAGCGCCATCGACAGCGCGCGGCGCACGCGCACGTCGTCGAAGGGCTTCTTCTCGATGTTGAAGGACAGGATCAGGCCCGACAGCCACGACGTTTCCTGGAACGTCAGCTTCGGGTTGGCGACGCGCGCCTTCTCGGCCGGGCTGATGCCGCGGAATTCCGCCATCACCTGCCCGCCCTGGATCGCGTTGAGCATGCCCGCACCGCTCATCGACACCGCGCGGAAGCCGTCGAGATAGGGCTTGCCGGGCTGGAAGTAGCCGTCGAAGCGCTTGCCGGTCCAGTGCGAGCCGGGCTTGCGCTCGACGAAAACGAACGGGCCCGAGCCCATCACTTCCTTCTCGGGATAGCGGGGGTCGGCAGCCAGCTTGGCGGCGGAGTAGATGCAGTTGAAGGGCGCGGCGAGGTAGGTCATGAACGCCGGGTTGGCGTTGTTGAGCTTGAAGACGACCGTGTCCGCGTTCGGCGCCTCGACCGAGGCGACGTCCGCGAAATGGTCGCGGCGGGCCGAACGGCCGCCGGCGGGCGGCGTCTTGATGCGATCGAAGCTCGCCTTCACGTCGGCGGCGGTCAGCGCCGAGCCGTCGTGGAACTTGACCGGCTGCACGATCTTGAACGTGTAGGTCTTCTTGTCGGGCGAGATCGACCATTCCTTGGCGAGGTCGCCGACGATCTCGGGGTATTTCTGCGAATTGAACTTCACCAGCGTCGAATAGTGCGGCGCCAGATGGTGCACGACGGCGAAGTTCGTCGCCGCGTGGCAGTCGGTCGTGTCCGGCTCGCCGCCCACGGCGAAGATGAATTCGCCGCCGCGGCGCGGCTGTTCCTGCGCCGTCGCGGGCGCGGTGAAGGCGGCGGCGGCAAGCGCCAGGCCCGCGAATAGGCGTACGAACATCGTGGTTCCTCCCCGAAGGACGTGTCGGTTTACCGCGGACCTTAGCCCGGCAGGGGCCGTCAGTTCCAGCCCGGATGCGGGCGCCACTGGTAGGGGGCTTCGAGCCGGGCGATCTCCTCGGCCGTCAGCGGCGGCATGTCGGCCGCGGCCGCCGCCTCGTCGATCTGGTCGAGCTTGGTCGCTCCCATGACGGGTGCCGCCATGTAGGGCTTCGACCACAGCCACAGGAAGGCGACCTGCGTGGGCTTGACGCCGCGCGCGGCGGCGATGGCCTTGAGTTCGTCGGCGATCTGCCAGTCGCAGTCGCGGTAGCTGTCCGGCTTCACGCCGGCGTCGTTCTTCGACCGCTCGGTCGCGCCGCCGCCGCCGCGCGTGCGGTTGCCGGCAAGGAAGCCGCGCGCGAGCGGCGAATAGGGAATGAGCCCCACGCCCGCGTCGAGGCACAGCGCGTTCATCTCGCGCTCTTCCTCGCGCTGGATCAGGTTGTGCAGGTTCTGCATGGCGACGGGCCGCGCGAAGCCGTTGCGCTCGGCGACGGCGATCATCTGCGCGAATTTCCACGCCGGCATCGTCGAGCCGCCGATATAGCGCACCTTGCCCGAACGCACGATGCGGTCGAGCGTGGCCATGAACTCCTCGACCGGTGTGACGGCGTCGAGCCGATGGACCTCGTAGAGATCGACGTAATCGGTCTTGAGGCGCTTGAGCTGCGCGTCGATCGACTTCATCAGGTGCTTGGCGCCCAGCCCCGAATCGTTGGGCTTGTCCGACATCTTGATGCCGACCTTGGTCGAGATGACGATCTCCTCGCGCGGGGCGTAGCTCATCAGCGTCTCGCCCATGACCGTCTCGGACGCGCCGAAATTGTAGACGTCGGCCGTGTCGAAGAAATTGATGCCGCGGTCGAGCGCGCGCTTGAAGAAGGGCGCGCTGTCGGCCGCGTCGAACCCGGCCCATGCGCGCCGTCCCTTGGCCCCCCACGAATTGCCGCCGAGGCACACGCGGCTCACCGTCAGGCCGGAGCGGCCGAGCTGGACGAATTTCATGGGGTCGTTCTCCCTGTTCGCTGTCGGATCGTGCGCCCGAGGCTAGCCTCCCCGGTTGCCTTGCGCAAAGCGGCGCGCGAACATGGCGGCCATGACCGACATGACCGGCCTGTGGGCGCCGCGAAGCCCCGACCGCACCGGCTTCCTCGACCGGCCGGGCGCGCGCCTCTACTGGGAGGATGCGGGCGAGGGCCCGGCCGTGATCTTCGCGCACGGGCTGGGCGGCAATCATCTGTCGTGGTGGCAGCAGGTGCCGCATTTCCGCACCCGTTTCCGCTGCGTGACCTTCGCGCATCGCGGCTTCGCGCCGTCGGGCTGCGAAGGCGTGCCCGACCCGCTCGCCTATGCGGGCGACGTGGCCGCACTGGCCGATCATCTGCGCATCGAACGCTTCGCCTATGTCGGCCAGTCGATGGGCGGCTGGGGCGGGGTGGAGCTGGCGCTGGCCGAGCCGCAGCGCTTCACGGCCCTCGTCCTCGCCGCGACGTCGGGCACGTTCGACCCGAAGCCGGCGAACCCGGCCGGCTTCGCGGACTGGAAGACGAAGGCCGACGCGACGCGTGCCTATCTGGCCGAACGCGCGATCCATCCGGCCGTCGGCGCCACGCTCGCGGCAGCGAACCCGGCCCTGCACCATCTCTACCGCGCGATCGACGCGCTGGCGCACGGGCTCGACAAGGTCGCGTTGCGCGCGAAGCTCATGGAAACGCGCAAGCGCCCGCTGGCGGACGCCGCGGCCCTCAAGGTGCGCACGCTGTTCGTGACCGGTTCGGACGACATCGTGTTTCCGTCGTGCTGCGCGCCGGGCCTTGC
>JAYRKO010000215.1:0-5147 GCA_041905745.1 Tagaea sp.
GCAAGGAGGCGATGTTCGATGCCGAGCATTTCTTCGACGGCTGGAAGGCGAACCCCGGCTTCGCGCTGGACTGCCTCAAGGCCGCATTCGGCGCCGGAGCGCGCTGGATCGTCCTGTGCGATACGAATGGCGGAACCCTCCCGCACGAGATCGAGAAGATCGTGGGCGAAGTGTCGCGCGCGATCCCCGGCGACCGCCTCGGCATCCATTGCCACAACGATACGGAGAATGCCGTCGCCAATTCGCTTGCGGCCGTTCGCGCCGGCGTTCGGCAGGTGCAGGGCACGCTCAATGGGTTGGGCGAACGTTGCGGAAACGCCAACCTCGTTTCCATCGTGCCAAATCTCGTCCTGAAAATGGGATTCGAGACGGGGGTCAGCGCCGAGCGGCTGACGCATCTCACATCCGTCTCGCGCCTGCTCGACGAGCGCCTGAACCGTACGCCTGCACGCAATGCTGCTTTCGTCGGCGAAAGCGCGTTCGCGCACAAGGGCGGTCTCCACGTTTCGGCGGTGGAGAAAGATCCGAAGACGTATGAGCACATCCCGCCGGAGACGGTCGGCAACCGGCGCCATGTCGTGGTGTCGGACCAGTCCGGACGGTCGAATCTGCTGGCGCGCTTCAAGGACATCGGCCTCGAGATCGATCCGAAGAGCCCCGTGATCGGCAAGCTGCTCGACGAAATCAAGGCCCGCGAGCACGAGGGATACACTTACGACGGGGCGGACGGTTCCTTCGAACTGCTTGCCCGCCGGTTGATGCATGGCGTGCGCGACTATTTCAAGCTGCTCTCGTTCCGCGTGATTTCCGAGCGTCGCTTCAACGCGCGCGGCGACCTGATCACGCTTTCCGAAGCGACCGTGAAGCTCGATGTCGGCGGCGAACGCCGCTTGACGGTTGGGGAAGGAAAGGGGCCGGTGGAAGCGCTGGACCGCGCGCTGCGTGCCGCCCTGCTGCCGTTCTATCCGAACCTTTCTGAACTCAAGCTCGTCGACTACAAGGTGCGCATCCTTGCACCCGAGCGCGCGACCGCCGCCGTGACGCGCGTGATGATTGAAAGCGCCGACGGCCACGCGCACGGCGAGATCCGCACGTGGGGAACGGTCGGCGTTTCCGAAAACGTGATCGATGCGTCGTATACGGCGCTCAACGATTCGATCACCTGGAAGCTCTATCGCGACGGGATCGCCGCGCCGGGGGCGTGAAGATGGCGCTGCCGAAAGATGCACCGGCAGTCGTCCTCGTGCGACCCCAGTTGGCGGAAAATATAGGCACCGCCGCCCGCGCGATGCTCAATTGCGGCCTCTCGGATCTGCGTCTCGTGCGGCCGCGCTGTGCATTTCCGGACGAGCGCGCCAACCGGGCGGCATCCGGCGCGGACGCCGTACTCGACGCCGCGCGCCGCTACGACGATGTTGCCGACGCAATCGCCGATCTCAACGTCGTCTACGCGACCTGTCCGCGCGACCGCGACATGGCCAAGCCCGTGCTTGCGCCGCAAGCGGCCGTCGCTGCGGCTCGCGGCTTTCTCGCTGGCGGTCGGAAAGTCGGCTTCCTGTTCGGCGCCGAGCGAACGGGCCTCGAGAACGACGAGGTGACGCTGGCAGATGCGATGGTTCCGTTTCCCGTCAACCCGGAATTCAGCTCGCTGAACCTCGCGCAGGCCGTCCTCTTGATCGGATGGGAATGGGCGCGTGCGCACGACGACGCAGCATCAAGACCCGCGCGAACCGGCAAAGGGGAGCCGGCCACGAAGGCCGAAATCGACGGCTTCCTGAAGCGTCTCGAGGCGGAACTGGACGCGTGCGGCTTTCTGCGAAATCCCGCCATGCGTCCCGCCGCCGTCCGCAACCTGCGCGCCTTCTTCCTCCGGGCACGGCCGAACGCCCAGGAAATCCGCACGGCGCACGGGATGCTTACCGGGCTTGTCGAACGTCCCCATGCGGCGAAAGCCGGTAGATCTCGACCGGCTCCCCGCGACCGCGGAGAGTGAATTCGCCTGCCCGGACGAAATCCGACGGTGCGCCGGCAGCTTCGTAGGTTGTCCGGCTCGTCAAGACGCAGCAGCGCTCGGCGTCTTCCATCAGCGCATGGCCGAGTTCTTCGATCCGCTGGGTCACGTTCACGGCATCGCCGAGAATCGTGTAGTTGAGGCGCTCGCGCGTACCCACGTTGCCGGCCACCACGGCACCGGTATGGACGCCGATGCGCATTCGGATTTCGCTGATCGTGGCGGTGCGCGCGATCTCGCGCGCGGCATCGAGGGCGGCGCGCGCGTGCGTGTCGTGGATGTCGGGCGCACCCCAGAACGCCATGACGCCGTCGCCCATGAACTTGTCGACCGTTCCGCCGGTTGCTTCGATCGCGGCAATCACGTGCGCGAAATGGCGATTGAGCATGTCGGCCGTGGCTTCCGGCGACATCGTCTGGGATCGCGCCGTGAAGCCGACGATGTCGGTGAACATGATCGTCACTTCGCGCGTCGTCGACGCGATGCCGCCTTGGCCCGCCGTGCGCGCAAGCTGCCGAACGAGGCGGCGCGGCACGTAAGCTTCGAACCAGCGCAGCGCCGAAACGAGCCTGTTGAAGGCGATCGCCTGCTCGTCGAGTTCCCGGATGCGACTGTGCGAAAGCCGCTCGGCGCGTTCGAAATCGAGATCCGCAAGATGGGCTGCCGCCTTCGCAAAGCGACGCGTGGGGCGCGCGATCCGTCGCGCGAGCATGACCGCGCTGACAAGTGCGAACGCAAGCACGACAAGTCCCGCCACGCCGGCGAAGAACATCGTGCGGATGTCATCGGCAAAATCCCTGACCCGGAAATAGGCGCCCACGTTCCAGGGAACCGATCCGAATTCTGTAAGGGAGGTATGGAGAAACAGATAGGGTTGCCCCGCGATGTCGACCGCTCTCAGCCGATCGGTCTGCGCGAGGAGCGGCGCGGCGCGGCGGCCTGACCAGATCTGCGCGAGGATCGGATCGCCGAGTTCGTCGAGCATGGGCAGCGGATGCTGCGGCGACAAACCTTCGAAGGGTTGCATCAGACGACGATGGGCGAGAACGGCCTCGTCGCCGTAGAGAATGAACGGGACGCCGCCGTATTCGCCCGCCGCGGACTGTTCCACGATGACCGAAAGCTGGCGTAGCGGGACGAGTGCGGCGAGGGCGCCGACGAACTTTCCCTCTCGCCAGACGGAGTGCCGGCGATTGACCGCCGGTCCGCCGAGGGAATTCACGAAGATGAATTCGCCCCAGCGGCCGCCCGTCGAAACCGCGGCCTCGCGCAGCCCCTGCAGCACGCCGGGAAAATCCGACAGATCGGGATTGCTGACCGTCGGCGTATCGCCGATCCGCTCGACGATGATCGCGCGCGCATCGGGGTAGAGGAAGACGAGGCGCTCGATCTGCGGTGCTGCGGCAAGCGCGCCGGTCATCAGGTCGGTAATGCGCCCGCGGCCGTAATTCATGTTCGGCTGCGAAAGCACTTCAGCGATGAAGGAAAGCTGGGCAGACGCGGGATCGAGTTGCTCGCGCACCCGGCTGGCGATCAGGTCGACCATCAGGTCGCCTTTCGTGCGCAGAAGTTCGGTCGTCGCGTTGCGGCCGACATAGATCTGGATGACGAGGACGACGGCAAGCGCGAGTCCGACCAGCCCGGCGATCGCCGCGGTCAGGACAGCAGTCATCGTCCAGCGCCCGGAACCTCTATCAACCCTTTGTTCTTCCATTAAAATCCCGTGTTTGACAGAACCCGGACGATGACTATACTCCGCCGCCTTCGGACGAGGTTCCCCTGCCTGGCAAGGCTTTGCCCCGTTTTTGCGACGGGCCATTACCGAGGGATCGCTCGTTCACTTTTTTCGGCGGCGCGTCACGGGGTTGCGCCAGGCTCCACGAGGCCGCCGAGGAGACGATGAAACCATGTCGAAGCGTCAAGAGTCCAAATACAAGATCAATCGCCGTCTCGGCGAGAATCTCTGGGGTCGCGAGAAGAGCCCTGTCAACAAGCGCGAATACGGCCCCGGCCAGCACGGGCAGCGCCGCAAGAAGCCGACCGATTTCGGCACCCAGCTGCGCGCCAAGCAGAAGCTGAAGGGTTATTACGGCAACATCACCGAGCGCCAGTTCCGGAAGATCTACACCGAAGCCGTCCGCAAGAAGGGCGACACGTCGGAGAACCTGATCGGCCTGCTCGAGCGTCGTCTGGACGCGGTGGTCTACCGCCTGAAGTTCGCGCCGACGGTGTTCGCCGCCCGGCAGCTCGTCAGCCATGGCCACGTCATGATCAACGGCCGCCGTGCCAGCATCGCCTCGATGCTGGTCAAGGACGGCGACGAGATCGAGCTCAACACGAAGATGCGCGAGAACGTCCAGGTGCTCGAAGCGGCCGCTTCGCAGGAGCGTCAGGTGCCGGACTATCTCGAGGTCGTCGACCAGAAGGCGTTCAAGGGCAAGTTCGTCCGCACGCCGAAGCTGGCCGACGTGCCCTACCCGGTGTCGATGGAACCCAACCTGGTGATCGAGTTCTACTCGCGCTGAGGACGGGGCAACGCCCCGATCCGGAAGGCCGGTCCCGCGGGGCCGGCCTTTCGTTTTTCAGGCGGCCTTCCTGCCGCGCTTCGCGTCTTCGTCGCGCCAGCGCCGCGCGATGGCGTCCAGCTTCTGGAACACTTCGGAGAGCTCTTCGCCCCGCTTGGTCAGGGAGTAGGTGACCTGCGGGGGGATCGTGGGTGTGTAGTCGCGCGCGATCACGTCCGCGCTTTCAAGAAGGCGCAGCCGCTCGGTCAGCATCTTCGCCGAGATCCCCGCGACATAACGCTTCAGGGCGCCAAACCGCGTGGGCCCATGGTTGCGCAAGACCCAGAGGATGTAGGTCGTCCAAGGCCCCATGAGGAGGCGCAGAAGCGCATCCATCGGGCAACCCATCGGGCTCTTCGGCAGCGGCATTGCGGCTTCTCCCGTCGATCTAGTAGTTACCAATCGGTACCTACTTTACAACAGATACTGGATAGACGATATCCAATCGGTATCGAAATGTAACCGTTCAGGGCCGGTTCCACAAGGCACCCCCGACGGGACAACGCATGTACGAAAGAAGGAGTTTGAAATGGCTAAGATTGCGATCGTCTATCACAGCGGCTTCGGCCACA
>JAYRKO010000216.1:0-5139 GCA_041905745.1 Tagaea sp.
TTTGCGCGCCGTCATAGGGCGCGCCTCCCGCGCGGGAGAGACCTGTGGGTTCGCCCGCGGGCGCCGAAGGAGCAACCGCCCCGGAAACTCTCAGGCAAAAGGACCGCGCGGGCGCACGTACTCTGGAAAGCGGTGACGCGGCAATGCGGCACCCACCGAAGAGGTAAGCCGGATCCGTTCCGATCCGGCGATTCTTTCAGGTCCAAGGACAGAGGGGGCGCATGCGGCCGGCGGGTTTCCGCCGGGTGGACATGCGTCCGGACCGTCCTTGGGAGTGCGCGCATTTGGCCGAAGCCGAGCTGAAGAAGACCGTGCTGCATGCGCTGCACGTCGAACTGGGCGCCAAGATGGTGCCCTTCGGCGGCTACGACATGCCCGTGCAGTACCCGATGGGCATCCTCGGCGAGCACAACCACACGCGCGCGGCCGCGGGCCTGTTCGACGTGTCGCACATGGGCCAGGTCACGCTGCATGGCGCCGGGGCGGCCGAGGCGCTCGAGACGCTGGTGCCGGGCGACCTCAAGGCGCTGAAGGAAGGTGCGATCCGCTACTCGATGTTCACGAACGAGGCGGGCGGCATTCTCGACGACCTGATGATCACCAACCGCGGCGACAAGCTGTTCGTCGTGGTCAATGCGGGCTGCAAGGAAGCCGACATCGCCCACATGCAGGCGAAGATCGGCGGCCGCACGAAGGTCGAGTATCACGCCGACCGCGCGCTGCTGGCGTTGCAGGGCCCCAAGGCGGCCGACGTGATGGCGAAGCTTGCCCCAGCCAGCGTCGGGCAGAAATTCATGACGTTCCGCACCGGCGACGTCGCCGGCATCCCGTGCTTCTTCACGCGTTCGGGCTACACGGGCGAGGACGGCTGGGAAATCTCGGTACCCGAAGCGCGCGCCGTCGAACTCGCCCGCGCGATCCTCGCGAACGCCGAGGTGAAGCCGATCGGGCTCGGTGCGCGCGACAGCCTGCGTCTGGAAGCGGGCTTGTGCCTCTACGGCCACGACATCGACACCTCGACCACGCCCATCGAGGCCGACCTGCAATGGTCGATCTCGAAGCGCCGGCGCGCCGAAGGCGGTTTTCCGGGTGCCGCGCGCATCCAGAAGGAACTGGCCGAAGGCCCGGCGCGCAAGCGCGTGGGCATCCTGCCCGAAGGTCGTGCGCCCGCGCGCGAGGGCACCGAAATCGTCGACGCGTCGGGCGCCAGGATCGGCGTCGTCACCTCGGGTGGCTTCGGCCCCACCGTCAACGGGCCGGTGTCGATGGGCTACGTGCCCGCCGCCTTCGCCGCACCCGGCACGGCTGTGGGGCTCGTCGTGCGCGGCAAGACGCTGCCCGCCAAGATCGTTTCGATGCCCTTCGCGCCCCATCGCTATTTCCGCGGCTGAAGCGCCGCGCAAACAACATCAGGACAGGGAGTTCCAAATGGCCGAACTGCGTTTCACCAAGGACCACGAATGGATCCGCGTCGGCGACGGCGACGTCTGCGAAGTCGGCATTTCCGACTACGCGCAAAGCCAGTTGGGCGACGTCGTGTTCGTCGAACTGCCGCCGGCCGGCAAGACCGTCGCCAAGGGCGCGCAGGCCGCCGTCGTCGAATCGGTGAAGGCGGCGTCCGACATCTACGCGCCGGTCTCCGGCACGGTCGTGGCGGCGAACGACGCGCTGACGGGCGAACCGGGCCTCGTCAACACCGACCCGACGGGCAAGGGCTGGTTCTTCAAGATCAAGGCGACGAACACGGCCGAGTTCCAGGACCTGATGGATCAGGCCGCCTACGACGCGTTCGTGAAGTCGCAAGGCTGAGAGGACCGGGAAACCCGATGCGCTATCTGCCGCACACGCAAGCCGACCGCCGTCGGATGCTGGCCGCGATCGGCGTGAAGTCGATCGACGACCTGTTCGCCGACGTGCCCGCCAACGCCGTGCTCAAGGGGCCGGTCGCCGGCCTTTCGAACACGATGACGGAGCTGGAGGTCGAGCGCGAGATGGGCGCCATGGCGGCGAAGAACCGCCCGGCCGGCTCGATGGCGAGCTTCGTGGGGTGCGGCGCGTACCGCCATCACGTGCCGGCCTCGGTCGACTACATCATCCAGCGCGGCGAGTTCCTGACGAGCTACACGCCCTACCAGCCCGAGATCGCGCAAGGCACGCTGCAATACCTGTTCGAGTTCCAGACGCAGGTCGCGCTGCTGACGGGCATGGAAGTGGCCAACGCCTCGATGTACGACGCGGCAACCGCGTGCGTGGAAGCGGTGATGATGGCCAACCGCGTCACGCGCCGCGGCCGCGCGGTGCTGTCGGGTGCGCTGCACCCGCATTACCGCGAGACGGTCGAGACGCACGGGCGTTTTTCGGGCTTCGCGGTCGAAGCGCTGGCGCCGTCGCCCGACGGCCTCAAGGGTCTGGCCGAGAAGATCGACGCGAATACCTCGTGCGTCGTCGTGCAGTACCCGAACGTGTTCGGCCGGCTCGAGGATTTTTCCGATCTCGCGGCCGCGTGCCAGAAGGCGGGCGCGCTGCTGATCTGCGCCGTGCCCGAGATCGTTTCGATGGGCGCCGTCACGCCGCCGGGCGAAATGGGGGCCGACATCGTCGTGGGCGAGGGCCAGTCGATCGGCAACGGCCTCAATTTCGGCGGGCCCTATGTGGGCCTGTTCGCGGCCAAGGAAAAGTACGTGCGCCAGATGCCGGGGCGCCTGTGCGGCGAAACGGTCGACGCCGAAGGTCGCCGCGGCTGGGTGCTGACGCTTTCCACGCGCGAGCAGCACATCCGCCGCGAGAAGGCGACGTCGAACATCTGCACGAATTCGGGCCTGTGCGCGCTCGCCTTCACGGTGCACCTGTCGCTGCTGGGCGAGCGGGGCCTCGCGGAGCTTGCGGCGCTCAACCACGCGCATGCGGCGCTGCTGGCCGAGAAGCTCGCGAAGGTGAAGGGCGTATCGGTGCTGACCGACGCGTTCTTCAACGAGTTCGCGATCCGGCTGCCGAAGGATGCGGCCGGCGTCGTCGATGCGCTCGTCGACAAGGGCGTTCTCGCCGGCGTGCCGGGTGGCCGTCTGTGGCCGGGCAATGCCGACATGGCGAACGTGCTGATCGTCGCCGCGACCGAAACCAACACGCCGGCGGACATGGAAAAGTTCGCCGCCGCCCTTGCCGCCACTCTTTCCGATGGGGTGATCTGAGATGGACAAGAGCCAGGGCCGCACCGGGACCGTCGCCGGCGAAGTATCGCTCCCGCCGGTCGTCACCAAGTCGGGCCATCGCGCGCTCGACCAGAACGAGCCGCTGATTTTCGAACAAGGCGTGCCGGGGCGCATCGGCGTCGACGTGGCGCCCGCCCCCAAGGTCGCGCCGAAGCTCGGCAAGTTCCAGCGCAAGGCCGAGGTGGGCCTGCCGTGCCTGTCCGAGCCGCAGGTCGTGCGCCACTTCACGCGCCTGTCGCAGAAGAACTACGGCATCGACAGCGGCCTGTTTCCGCTGGGCTCGTGCACGATGAAGCACAACCCGCGCCTCAACGAGAAGATGGCCCGCCTGCCGGGCTTCGCCGACATCCACCCGCTGCAGCCGGCCAAGACGGTGCAGGGCGCGCTCGAACTGATCGACCGCCTCGCGCACTGGCTGAAGACGCTGACGGGCATGCCCGCCGTGGCGATGAGCCCGGCGGCCGGCGCGCACGGCGAACTGTGCGGCATGGTTTCGATCTGGTCGGCAATCGCCGCGAAGGGCGAGAGCGCCACGCGAAAGCGCGTGCTGGTGCCGGAATCGGCGCACGGCACGAACCCGGCGACGGCGGCCCTGCTGGGCTATCAGGTCGACCCCATCCCCGCCACGGCCGACGGCCGCGTCGATCTCGCCGCGTTCGAAAAGAAGCTCGGCCCCGACGTCGCCGCGATCATGCTGACGAACCCGAACACCTGCGGGCTGTTCGAGCGCGACATCCGCAAGATCGCCGACCTCATCCACAAGGCGGGCGGCTATTTCTACTGCGACGGTGCGAACTACAACGCCATCGCGGGGCGCGTGCGGCCGGCCGATCTCGGCGTCGACGCCATGCACATCAACCTGCACAAGACGTTCTCCACGCCGCATGGCGGCGGCGGGCCGGGCTCGGGCCCGGTCGTGCTGTCCGAGGCGCTCGCCCCGTACGCGCCGCTGCCCTACGTCATCCACGGCAAGGACGGGTTCCGTCTGGTCGAGACGAAGGAAGGCACGGCAAAGCCCTTCGGCCGGCTCAAGGCGTTCAACGGCCAGATGGGCATGTTCGTACGCGCGATGGCCTACATGCTGAGCCACGGGGCAGACGGCATCCGGCAGGCGTCGGAAGACGCCGTGCTGAACGCCAACTACGTGCAGGCCCGTCTCAAGGACGTCATGACGCCCGCCTTCGGCGGCACGTGCATGCACGAGGCGCTGTTCGACGATTCGTTCCTGAAGGACACGGGCGTCTCCACGCTCGATTTCGCCAAGGCGATGATCGACGAGGGCTATCACCCGATGACGATGTATTTCCCGCTCGTCGTCCACGGCGCGATGCTGATCGAGCCGACCGAGTCCGAAAGCAAGGAGTCGCTCGACACCTTCATCGACACGCTGCGCCATCTGGCGGGCGAGACGAAGAAGCCGGGGGCGGCGGACACGTTCCACGCCGCACCGCGCCTTGCCCCGCGCCGTCGTCTCGACGAGACGCGCGCCGCACGTGCGCCCGTCCTGCGCTGGAAGCCGACGGCGACCAAGCAGGCGGCGGAATAGTCCGTCCGCATCCGCGGGCAAAGAAAAAGGCCGGGGTTCGTCCCCGGCCTTTTTTGTCGGATGCGTGCGTCCGTCAGGCGGCGCGCACTTCCTGCAGGAAGCTGTCGACACGCTGCTTCAGCAGCGACCCCTTGCTGTTGAGGTCGCCGGCCGAGCGCAACAGGTTCTCGGCCGCCGTGCCGATCTGGCGCGTCGCGTCGTTGACGCCCACGATGTTGCTGCTGACTTCCTGCGTGCCCTGGGCCGCCTGCGTCACGTTGCGGGCGATTTCCTGCGTGGCGGCACCCTGCTCCTCGACCGCCGAGGCGACGGCGGCCGACGCCTCGTTGACGCGGCCGATGGCGCCGGTGATCTCGCGGATCGCCTCGGCCGATTGCTGCGAGG
>JAYRKO010000217.1:0-5136 GCA_041905745.1 Tagaea sp.
GCGCGCGCGGCCGGCTCGTCTATCTCGCCGCGCACGACAAGGCGCACGCCGACCAGTGGGTCGCGCAGGGTTTCACCGAGGCGCTGCGCACGCCCGATTCGACGCTGATCTTCGTCACGCCCGAACGCGCGGAGGAGATCCACCGCGATCAGGTGAACTGCATGGGCTGCCTGTCGGCCTGCGCGTTCTCGAACTGGCAGCAGAACGAGGAAGGCACCACCGGCAAGAAGGCCGATCCGCGCAGCTTCTGCATCCAGAAGACGCTGCAGGACATCAGCCACGGCGGCGATCCGGAAGTGCAGCTGATGTTCGCGGGGCACAACGCCTACCGCTTCGCGTCCGACCCGTTCTACGCGAAGGGCTTCATCCCGACCGTGCGCCAGCTCGTCGAGCGGATCGCGACGGGCCAGTGATCTAGCTGGGCTCGGCGTCGAGCCGGGCGCCGTCGAGCGCGCGCAGGCCGTTGGCGCGCATCACCGCGCGCACGTCGCGCACGTAATCCATCTTGCGTTCGGAATAGCGCTGCAGGTGCTGCGCGAGGACGTGGCCGTCCGGCATCTTGCCCTCGGCGCGCGCGAGGGCGCGCGCGCGGCGGAACTCGGCATAGGCGCGGTGGGTGTTGAGATTGAGCGCGTAGGCCTGGACCGCGCCGGGCAGGTCGGCGAAGCGGCGCACGCGGCCGTCGTCGTCCTCGTCGCGATAGACCATCTGGCCGAACAGCGCGTGGCCAGCCTGCGCGGGCTTGCTCGTGCCCCAGCCGGTTTCGAGTGCTGCCTGCGCGATCGCCAGCGAGACCGGGATCGCGTCGACGCGGCGCAGCAGCTCGCGCGGCCGCTCGGACGAGACTTCGTAGCGGTCGGCGAGATCTTCGAGGAAGAGCCTGTCTTCGACGCCCAGCGGGGCGGGAACGGCAAGGATGCGTTCCAGACGCTGGCGTTCGGCGAGGATGCGCTCGTTTTCGAGCAGCAGCAGCGGCAGCAGCGCCTTGATGAACACGGCCTTGCGCATGTCGGCGGAATCGAGGGCCGCAAGGTCGCGCGGCAGACGCTCGACGATCACGCGCGGCACGGCGTCGGCACCGCGGCGGGCCGAATCGAGGCGGAAGCCGCGCTCGACGAACAGCGCGTAGAGTTCGGCCGCACCGGCAAGGCGCACGCGCGTCGGGCCGTCGGTTTCGCCCGGGGTGGGCTCGACGGGAACGGGGATCTCGAACGGGCCGACGGGGCCACGCCAGACTTCGGCCAGGCGCGCGACCGGGCGCGCGGTGCCCAGCGCCACACCGAGCGCGAGCGTCGCGGCGATGCCGAGGCCGACGAAAAGCGCGGCCGGGCGCCGGTCGGAAACGGGCGAAACGACGGCGCAGCCGTCGTGCGCCGCAAGGCGGGCGGTTTCGTTCATCTCGACGATGGAACGCGGATCTTGCGTCGGGCGCCCTCAGGCGACCGCGCGGACCTCGACGATTTCCGGGATGTAGTGGCGGAGCATGTTCTCGATGCCCATCTTCAGCGTCGCCGTCGACGACGGGCAGCCCGAGCACGAGCCCTGCATGTGCAGGTAGACGATGCCATCCTCGAACTTCTGGAAGACGATGTCGCCGCCGTCCTGCGCCACGGCCGGACGCACGCGGGTGTCGAGCAGTTCGATGATCTGCTGGACGACCTCGCCGTCGCCCTCGGCCGCTTCGCCGTGGGCGGTCTCGCCGCCCTCGGCCAGCGCCGGCGCGCCGGACGTGAAATGTTCCATGATCGCGCCGAGCAGGGCCGGCTTCATCAGGTGCCAGTCCTTGTCGTCGCCCTTGGTGACGGTGACGAAGTCCTGACCGAGGAACACGCCCACGACGCCCTCGACGCCGAACAGGCGGCCGGCGAGCGGCGAGCGGGCACCCGCCTCGTCGGCCGACTTGAAGTCCGCCGAACCGGCGGACAAGACCGCGCGGCCAGGTAGGAATTTCAGGGTCGCCGGATTGGGCGTGGTTTCGGTCTGGATGAACATCTGCTGGAACTCCCGATACGTGCGGCGGTGGCGCCGCAGGGGGTCTGTGCGTTAGGCTCGGAAATGGGCCGAAAGCGCCTTGGTGTCAAGGCTGCGTCTGCAACATATTGAAATATAAGGGGTGTCCGTGAGCAATCCGACTTCGCAGGTGCAGCAAAAGGCGCCCGCCGGGATTCGCGGCCATCGCCGCTACAAACGCCCGGAAACCGCCCGTCCGAAGAGCGCCTCGCTCGACACGATCAAGACCTGGCTGCGCGGACCGGCCCATGCGGTCGGAAGCCCGATCAAGCTCGTCGACGGGTTGTGCTGGCGGGTGGTCGCGGCGGGCCTGCCGGTCGACCGGGTGGGCATGACGGTGGCCCTGCTGCACCCCCAGTTTTCCGGCTACGGCATCCGCTGGTGGCGGGACGTGGGCGAATCGGAGGAGTCGCTGGTCGAACACGAGGTGACGCTGAGCGAGGTCTACCGGGCGAGCCCCTTTCCCCCCGTGGTCGAGCGCGGCGAGACGATCCGCGTGCGCATCGAGCCGCAGGCCGGCAGTTACCCCTACCCGGTCGTCGCCGATCTCGCCGCGCAGGGCTACACGGACTACATCGTCTTTCCGGTGAAGCTTCAGGGCTTCATCCCGTCCAACGACCGGCGCCGCTTCCAGGCCTGCAACTGGGCGACCAAGCGGCCCGGCGGCTTCACCGACGCCGACATCGCGGCCCTGGGCCGGATCGTCGACGAGCTGGCGGCACCGCTTGCCATCGTCACCGAACGGCGCATCGCGCGCGACCTGCTGTCGGTCTATCTCGGCCGCTCGATCGGCTCGCGCGTGCTGTCGGGCGAGATCCGGCGCGGTTTCGCCGACCCGATCCGCGCGGCGATCCTGGCGACCGACATGCGCGGCTTCACGGCCCTCAACGACCGGCTGCCGGCCGACCGCGTCATCGCGCTGCTGAACGCGTGGTTCGAGCGGCAGGTGGCCGCCGTCCATGCGCATGGCGGCGAGGTGCTGAAATTCGTCGGCGACGGGATGCTCGCGATCTTCCCCATCGAGGACGTCGAGTTCGCGCGCATGGCCGCGCGTCAGGCGCTGGCGGCCGCGCGCGAGGCGATCGAGGCGGCCCATGCGATGGACGCCGATCCCGAATTCGCCGACGCCAGACCGCTGCGCGCCGTCGCGGCGCTGCATACCGGCGAGGTGTTCCACGGCAATATCGGTGCTGCCGACCGGCTCGACTTCACGGCAATCGGGCCGTCGGTCAACGTCGTCGCGCGGCTCGAGCATCTCGCGAAGTCGCTGGGGCGCGAACTGATCGTCTCGGCCGCCTTCGCCGAGATCTGCCCCCAGCCGCTCGTCTCGCTGGGGTTCCACGCGCTCAAGGGCGTGTCCGAACCCGTCGAGGCCTTCACCTGCCCGACGGTGCCGCTGCGCAAGTGACGGCGCGGCGCGTCAGGTGATCGCGTCGATATCCTCGTCGGCGAGGCTGCCGGGGACGATCGTCAGCGGGACGCGCAGCTTGGCCGCGTACTTGCCGGCAAGCGCCGTGATCAGCGGGCCCGGCCCCTTCGACGAGGTGCCGGCGGCAAGCACGAGGATCGAGATCGTCGGCTCCTCGTCGAGCAGCTTCAGCAGCTCCTCGCGCACGTCGCCCTCGCGCACGTGGAGCATCGGCATCTGGCCCGACATGTCCTGCACGTGGCTCGACAGTTCCTGCAGCTTCGATTCGGCTTCCTGCCGGCGCTCCTCGCGCATCAGCTCGCCCACGCCCACCCATTCCGACGCCTCGGCCGGCTCGGTCACGTAGAGCATCGCCACGCGGCCGTTGGAATGGCGCGCGCGATTGCACGCGAAGCGCAGGGCGACCTTCAGTTCGGGCGTGTCGTCCACGACGACGAGGAATACGCGCTCGGTCTGCTGCTTGCGGGTCGGCATGCGATGTCTCCCCTCTGGCGGCTATTTGCGGAACACGACGCCGGCACCCCAGCCCGCCGCCACCGCGAACAGGATCGCGATGAGGCCGTAGAGTGCCGCGTAGTCGTGCGCGAAATCGTAGATGTCGGCACCCACGCCGACCTTGCTGACGAACATCGGCGTCGTCTGCGCGGCGACGACCTGGCCGCCGCGCACCAGCAGCACCTCGACCGTGTAGTTGCCGGTGGGCACGTTGGCCGGGAAAAGGATGCGCGTGCGGAACAGCCGGTTGCCCAGGAAGCTCACGCGCCCGACGTCGGAATCGTAGAGCTTCAGGGCTTCCTTGTTGCGCAGCATGCCCGCGCGGAAGGCGGCCGTCTCCTCGGAATTGAGCTCGCGCTGCGGCTGGATGCGCAGGAACTCGGTGCCGATCTGGTGGCGCTGGCGCAGCGCGTTGGGCACGAAATCGGCCAGCGGGCGCGAGGCCGCGACGCGATAGAAGGCCGGCACGCCCGAAAAGCGCAGATCGTCGCGATTGATCCAGATGCCGGCCACGCGCGCCTTGCGCCGCACGGTCGTCTCGCCCTCGGGCCCGCGCACCACGACCACGACGTCGCCTTCGCCCTCGGTCGCGCCGAACAGCAGCAACTCGGTGCCCGAGAAGCCCGTCGTGATCGCGATCAGGTGGCTCGACAGGTCGGCCACCAGCGCCTGCGCGCGGGCCCCCGTGGCGCCCAGCAGCAGGAAAAGGGCAAGTGCGAGCGCGCGCGTCACGGCGTTTGGTCCTTCGCGGGTTGTTCGACGTCCATGCGGATCGAATAGAGATCGGCCGGCTGGCGCACGAGCCCGACGCCCAGCCCGACCGCCACCGCCAGCACGAGAAGGGCGAGCAGCACGCGCAGGCGCGCCGCCCCCAGTTTCGCGCCGAGCCGCGCGCCGTAGGGGGCCGCCACCACGCCGCCGGCGACCAGCAGCGAGGCGAGCACGACGTCGACCGTCTGGTGCGACCAGGCCTGCAGGAACGTGACGTTGGCCGAGACGAACAGGATCTGGAACAGCGACGTGCCCACGACCGTCGTCGTGGGCATCGCCAGCATGTAGATCATCGCCGGCACCAGCAGGAAGCCGCCGCCCACGCCCATCAGGCCGGTCAGCACGCCCACG
Organism: Tagaea sp.; assembly: GCA_041905745.1. Taxonomy (GTDB): domain Bacteria; phylum Pseudomonadota; class Alphaproteobacteria; order CACIAM-22H2; family CACIAM-22H2; genus Tagaea. The sequence continues at coordinate 5,057 of JAYRKO010000217.1, forward strand.
CCGAAGCCGAGCAGCACGGGCGACAGCGCGCTCGTCTCCACGCCCGAACGCGGGAAGGCCGTCTTCCACGGCAGGTTGGC
>JAYRKO010000218.1:0-5116 GCA_041905745.1 Tagaea sp.
GGCGGCGGCGGGCGCACTTCGTTGTAGACCGGTGCGACCCACAAGGGCGTCTCGCGCACGAACGCGGTCAGCAGGTCGAACAGCTCGCGCTGCCGGCCGTTCAATCCCTTGAGCTTCGTCAGGAATTTCGCGCGGTCGACGATCATCAGCTCGCTCTCGACCTTCGCGCGCGCCGTGGCCATGCGCGGCGCGTTGTCGATCAGGGCCAACTCGCCGAACATCATGCCGGGATTGACCGTCGCGATGGGCGGCGCGTTCGGATTGGCGAGCTTGACGAGTTCGATCGCTCCGCTGCGCACGAGACACGCATAGTCGCCGCTCTCGCCCTCGCGGAACACGATCATGCCCGGGCGGTATTTTCTGGTCTGATCCCCGATCGCCATTCTGGCAACCTCCTGGAAAGGCTGGCTCCTAGAGAAACTTGGTCCGTTCGCGTAGCACGAATTTCTGAATTTTTCCTGTAGACGTCTTGGGCAGCGGCCCGAAGACCACCGTGCGCGGAATCTTATAGTGCGCCAGCTGCGTGCGCGCGAAGGCGATGATCTCGTCCGCCGTGGCGGCCGCACCGTCCTTCAGCGTCACGAAGGCGCAGGGCGTTTCGCCCCATTTCTCGTCCGCCCGCGCGACGACCGCGACCTCTAGGACCGCGGGGTGGCGGTAGAGCGCGCTTTCGACCTCGATCGTCGAGATGTTCTCGCCGCCGGAAATGATGATGTCCTTCGAGCGGTCCTTGAGTTCGACATAGCCGTTGGGATGCATCACGCCGAGATCGCCGGTGTGGAACCAGCCGCCCTTGAACGCCTTCGCGGTCGCGTCGGGATTCTTGAAATAGCCCTTCATGACGATGTTGCCGCGCATGAAGACCTCGCCCATCGTGGCGCCGTCCGAGGGCACGGGCTTCAGCGTCTTCGCGTCGGCGACCATCAGCCCTTCGAGCACGGGGTAGCGCACGCCCTGGCGCGCCTTGAGCGAGGCGGCCTCGGCGGGCGGCAGGCCGTCCCAGTCCGAATTCCACTCGCACACGACCGAAGGCCCGTAGACCTCGGTGAGGCCGTAGACGTGGGTGATGTGGAAGCCCATGCGCTCCATCTTCTCGATGACCGTCGCCGGCGGCGGGGCGGCGGCCGTCATGATCTCGACCGTGTGCGACGGGTCCTGGCGCATCGATTCGGGCGCGTTGATCAGCATGTTCATGACGATGGGGGCACCGCACATGTGCGTGACGGCGCGCGTGCGGATCGCCTCGAAAATCGCCGGCGCCTCGACGCGGCGCAGGCACACGTTGGTGCCCGCCATCGCCGCGATGGTCCACGGGAAACACCAACCGTTGCAGTGGAACATCGGCAGCGTCCACAGATAGACCGGATGGTGGCCGAGATCCCAGACCATCGTGTTGCCCACCGCGTTGAGATACGCGCCGCGATGGTGGTACACGACGCCCTTCGGATTGCCGGTTGTGCCCGAGGTGTAGTTGAGCGCGAGCGCATCCCACTCGTCGCGCACCTTCACCGGCGCGAAATCGGGATCGCCGCCGGCGAGAAACGCCTCGTATTCGATCTTGCCGAGGGACGCCCCGCCCGGCCCTTCCGGATCGGCGATGTCGACGACCAGCGGCTTGCGCCTGGCCTTCGCCAGCGCCTTCGCGACGACGGGCGAAAACTCGGTATCGACGAGGATGAGCTTCGTCTCGCCGTGGTCGATCTGGAAGGCGATCGTTTCGGGATCGAGGCGGATGTTCATCGCGTTGAGGACGGCGCCGGCCATCGGCACGCCGAAGGCGCATTCGTAGGCCGCGGGAATGTTCGGCGCGAACAGCGCCACGGTATCGCCGCGCCGCACGCCCGCGCGCGCGAGGGCCGAGGCCAGCCGCTTGCAGCGCTGGTGGGTCTGCGCCCAGTTGCGCGCAATGGCACCGTGCACGATCGCCGGCTTTTTCGGCCACACCGCGGCCGCGCGCGCGAGGAACGTCACCGGCGACAGCGGCTCGTGGTTGGCCGCGTTGCGTCCCAGATCGCGCTCCCACTTGCCGGCACGCGGACGCGCGGCCTTGGCTGGTTTGCGGCTCTTCTTCGCGGCAGGCATCGGAGTGATCTCCACTTTTTACGCAAATTCGTGCGACAATTGATGCCACGGCAGATCGGGCGCGACCAGTGCCGGCGACGGTCGTCGCGTGGCCGGGCACCAATGATCGGAAATTTTCCGAAAATTAAAAATAATGAAATATTTTCAAATAGTTATAATTTCCCTTACTTGACCCAAGTCAACGATCCCGACAGCGGCATTGGCGATAAAAGCAAGCATGGCCAATAGCAACCACGACATTCGACACGGACAGGGCGACTGGCGGACGATCGCCGCATGGACGCTCGCGACCGTGGTTGCCTCCCTGCTCGTTTGCGCCGCCATCGCGGCCATGCACATGTCGAGCGTGGAGACGCTGCGGCGCGCGACGGAATTCGTTGCCGAACTCCGTCAGGCGCGCCTCGACCTACATCAGGGCATGCTCGACATCCGCGTCGCGAGCCTGACCCAGTCGCGCCAGCAGAGCGAACGGGGTGAGCGCCTGCTCGCCCGCGCGCTCGACGAGTTCGAACACGCGCTCGTCGACCAGCCCGAACGCGCGGCCGATCTTCGTTCGCTGCACGCCCGCTTCGTCGCCGCGATCGAGCGGTCGATCCAGCCGGGCGCGGGCCGGGACGAGCTTCTCGAACTGCTGGGGACGTTCGACGCCATCCAGGAATACGCCGGTCGGCTCGACGGCGAGAGCCTCGGCGCGCTGGCGGAGATATCGCGCCGGCAGAACACGATCTTCGGCGCCGCCCTCGTCGCGTCGATCCTGCTGCTCGGCGCGATGAGCGCCAGCACGATCTGGTCGGCGCGCCAGCGGCGCATCGACATCGCGACGATCAACGAAGGCGAGGAGCGCTTCCGCCGGTTCTTCGAGATGGCACCGATGCCGATCGCCTATGTCGACAGGCTGGGGAATGTCCTCGCCATCAACCGGCAGTTCGTGGAACGGTTCGGCTACACGCACGCGGACGTGCCGACCGTCGGGGAATGGCGCCGGCGCGCCTATCCCGATCAGGCGTATCGCGAGGAAGTCGCGCGCCTGCGCGCCGACAGGCTGGCACGGGTCGCGAGTTCCGGCGAACCGGCGTCTACCGAATTCCGCGTGACCTGCAAGGACGGCCGGGTTCTCGACGTCGTCGTGACGAGCACGCCGCTCGAGAACGGCAATCTCAACACGTTCCTGGACGTGACCGAGAGTCGGCGCGCAGAGCTCGCGATCCGCCAGAGCGAGGACCGCTTCCGCAGCTTCTTCGAGCTGTCGCCGCTGCCCATTTCCTACGTCGATCGGCTCGGCAACGTGTTTGCCGTCAACCGGCAATTCATCGAGACGTTCGGCTACGAATTCAGCGAAGTGCCGACCGTCGAGGATTTCCGGCAGCGCGTCTACCCCGAAGCCGCCTATCGCGAGAAGGCGGCCGCGCAGCACCGGGAACTCTACGCGAAGGTCGCCGCGACCGGCGGCTCGGCCTCGTCGGAATTCCGCATCACCTGCAAGGACGGCGTCGTGCGCGACGTGACCGTCACCGTGACGCCGCTCGGCGACGGCTTCCTCAACACTTTCCAGGACATGACCGATCGCCGCACCGCCGAACGGAAGATCCGCGACAGCGAAGAGCGATTCAGGTTCCTTTTCGACCGGTCGCCGCTTCCCAAGGGCTACGTCGATGCCGACGGCAACGTCGTCGCGCTCAATCGCGCGGTCGAGCAGGTGCTTGGCTATACGAAGGCCGACATCCCGACGATCGCCGACTGGTGGCGCCGCGCATACCCGGACCCCGCCTACCGCGACCACGCGATGCGGACGTGGTCCGAACAGATGGAGCGCAGCGCGCAGGACGGCGTCACCGCCGTCGGCGAATACCGCGTTACCTGCAAGGACGGCAGCGAACGCATCATGCTCGTCTCGGGTGCGCACTTCGAGGGCGGCCTGATCGCGGCATTCACCGACATCACCGACAGAAAGCGCGCCGAACTGGCTCTGCACGATCAGATCGCCTCGACGGAGGCGGCCCGCAGCGAAGCGGAGAATGCCCGCGCGACGTTGGCCGCTGCGATCAGCTCGACCTCCGATCCCTTCGTCGTCGTCGACCGGAACCGGCGCTTCCTCCACCTCAATCTCGCCTACGCCAACAGGCAGGGCTTCGCGCGCATCGAAGACTGCCCCGCCAGCCTCGACGACCTGCCGCATCGCCGGTCCGTGTACGCCGAGGACGGCAGGGAACTGTCGGAATTCGACCGGCCGATCGCCCGGGCGCTACGCGGCGAAAGGATCATCGACGTCGAATTCCGGCGCAAGCTGATCGACGACACCGACTTCCAATACGTCAGCATCAGCGCCGCGCCGATTGTGGATGCCGCCGGGACCGTCGTGGGCGCCGTCCAGATCGCACGCGACATCACGCGCCGGCACATCGCCGAACAGGAATTGCGCGCCGAAAAGGACCGCGCGGAAAGCGCACACGCGCAGACCGAGCGCGTCCTGAAGCGGCTGGAGGCCGCGCTCGGTGCGATGGCCGACCCCGTCGCGATCTTCGGCGCGGACAGGCAGTTCATCCACATCAACACGGCATTCGCGAAATCCCAGAGCTATCCGGACGTCGCGTCCTGCCCGAGATCGATCGACGCGCTGCCGCCTGTCCGCGAACTCTTCGACGCCGACGGCCGGGCCGTCCCGACCCGCGACTGGCCGTTCAACCGCGCGCTGCGCGGCGAGACGTGCAACGGCGTCGAGTTCCGCATCCACCGGAAGGATGTCGGCGACGACTGGTACGCGAGCGTCAGCGCCGCGCCGATCGTCGATCCGGACGGCACCATCGTCGGCGGCGTGATGGTCGGGCGCGACATCACCCAACGCCACCGGACCGATCAGGCGCTGCGCGAAGAGAAGGAACGCGCGGAAACCGCCCGCGCGGAAGCCGAACGCCTGCACGGCCGCCTCGAAGCGGCGCTCGGCGCCATGAGCAATTCGGTCCTGATCGCCGATGCGCAGGGCCGATTCATCCATTTCAACGAGGCGTTCGCGCGCTACCACCGGTTCAAGAGCCGC
>JAYRKO010000219.1:0-5077 GCA_041905745.1 Tagaea sp.
TGACGATGTCGATATCCTTGCGGGTATGGACGATGCCCTGGAACATGTCCGGGCGCTGGCGCTTGAGCGCATCCAGCGAACTGCCCGACATCTGGTCGCCGATGCCCAGGATGGTCAGCGCCTCGAATCCGTCCGAGGCCTCGACGACTTGTGCGCCGTAGGCCTTGAGCCCCTGCGCGACCATGCCGCGGATGAATTTCTGGTCGTCGACGACCAGCACCTTCAGTTCCGCAAGCGGACGATCTTCGCCGGTTTTCATGGCTCCGCTTCCCCTCAGAATCCTGCGATGTAGCTGCCAAGCCGTTCGAAGCCCGCGCGCAGGCGTAGTCCCAGTTCGCCGGCCCGGGCGATGTCGCCCGCCTTCGCGGCGTCTTCGGCTTCCTTGCAGATGTCCGCAAGCCAGCCCGCGCCGACCGACGCCGTCGTTCCCTTCATCGCGTGCGCGGCCTCGCGTACCGCCTTCGCGTCGCCCGCCGCCACGGCGCGGTCGAAATCGTCGGGTCCGTTCGCCGAGGTTTCCCAGAAGAAGCGCAAGGCGGCCCGGATGTCCTCGTCGGCGTCGGTGCCGATCTGCCCGGCCAGCACGGCGCGGTCGACGGGCGGGCGGTCGTCGGCCAGCGCCGGCGCGCCGACTGGGCGGCGCAGCCGCACGCCCTGCGGCAGCCAGCGTTCCAGTTCGGCCTTCACCAGTTCGTAGCGCATCGGCTTGGTCAGGTAGCCGTCCGCGCCCGCAGCGGAGACGAGCTTGCCGGTTTCGGGCAGCGCGTCGGCGGTCAGCACGACGATGGGCAGGCGCGGCGCGCCCTTGTCGCGTTCGCCCGCGCGGATCGCGGCGGCCAACTCCAGCCCGTCCATCTCCGGCATGTGGTAGTCGGTCAGCAGGATGCCGTAACCGGGCTCCGCGGCCAGTGCCTCCAGTGCCTCCCTGCCGTTGAAGACGAACCGCGAGGCGAACCCGGCCCGGTCGAGCACGCGCTTGATGACGTACTGGTTGGTCTTGTTGTCCTCGGCCACGAGAATGGCCGCGCTTGCCGCGCGCGCGGCGTCGAGATCGGGGGCGACGTAGCGCTCGACGGCCGTGCCCACGGCGGCCTTCTGCGCCAGCGCAAGCGACGCGCGGTCGAGGGCGGCCGCGATCGCCAGCCACACGCGCTGGCGGCGCAGCGGCATCGTGATCGCGTCGAACGCACCCGCCTCGGGCGCCGCCTTGAGCGTGGAGGCGAGCGTGCGGGGAGCCGCAAGGATCGCGCGCGCCTCGGGATGCGCCTCCACGATGCGCCGGGACGCGGCGATGGCCGCACTCGACGTGCCGCGCAGCAGCGCGATAGGGACCGAACCCTTGGGCATTTCCGCCAGCTCGTGCTCGGACAGGAAGTGCGGCCGGATTCCGGCGGTACCGAGGATGGCGGAAAGGGCTGCGCGTGCCGGCCCGTCGAAGCCCAGCGCCGCAACGATCGCATCGGAAATGTCGACCGCGGGCGTCGGCGGCGCGCGTTCGGCCACCTCGGCCGGCAGGCGCAGCCAGAAGACGGACCCGCGCCCGGGGGCGGATTCGACGCCGACCGTGCCGCCCATCAGCTCGGCCAGCCGCTGACTGATGGAAAGTCCCAGACCCGTGCCGCCGAACTTGCGCGAGGTCGAGGAGTCGGCCTGCGTGAAGGCGCGGAACATCTTGGCGGTCTGCTCGGGCGTCATGCCGATGCCGGTGTCGCGGACCTCGATCAGCACGCGCTCCGCCTGGTCGCCCATCGCCTCGGCCTCCAGCCGCACGCTGGCGACGACGCTGCCGCTTTCGGTGAACTTGATCGCGTTCGACAGGTAGTTGAGCACGATCTGTCGCACGCGCGTGGGATCGGCGACGATCCGCGCCGGCAGCTGCGGGTCGATCTCGACGACGAGGTCGAGCCCCCGTTCGTCCGCGCGCGCGGCGACGAGTTCGGCGGCTTCCTCGACGACGTCGCCCAAATCGACAGGCAGGTGTTCGAATTCGATGCGGCCCGCTTCGATCTTCGAGAAGTCGAGGATGTCGTTGAGGATCGTCATCAGCGCGTCGGCCGATCCGCGGATGACCTTGGCCATCTCGCGCTGGTCGGGGCTGAGATCGGTCTGCTCCAGCATCTCGGCCATCGACATCACGCCGTTCATCGGCGTGCGGATTTCGTGGCTCATCGTCGCAAGGAAGCTCGACTTGGCCTTCGTCGCTTCTTCCGCTGCGGCCGTCGCCGCGCGCAACGCCGCTTCGGCCTTCTTGCGTTCGGTCGCGTCGCGCAGCGCGGCGGCGACGAATTCCTCGCCCGGAATGGGGTTGAGGCTGATCTCGACGGGGAATTCGCGGCCCTGCTTGTCGACGGCGTAGAGATCGCGCCCGGCGCCCATCTCGCGCGCGGCGGGGCGGCCGGCATAGTCGCCGCGCAGGTCCTTGTGGTGGGCGTGGAAGCGGGCGGGAATCAACATCTCGATCGGCCGATCGATCAGCTCCTCGCGCCGGTAGCCGAACACGGCCTCCGCCTGCCGGTTGAGGTAGCGGATGTGACCCTTGCGGTCGACGATGAACATCGCGTCGGGCGTGCCTTCGAGAAGGGCCTCGGTGCGCTTGCGTTCACGGCGCGCGGTCTCCTCCGAGGCGCGCAGCTCGGTCACGTCGAGCATCCAGAACAGCGCGCATGCCTCGCCTTGGAATTCGATGCGTTCGGCCGATATCTGCAGCACCGGCGTCGTCCCGTCGCCCAGATCGATGCGGAATTCGACCGCCGTTACGGCCGTCTGCCGGCGCAGCTTCTGCAGGATCTGGTCGACCGCATCCACCGCCGCGTCCTGCGTCTTCAGCGCGAACGTGCCGCCGACGAGGTCGCGCTTGGTATGGCCGAGCAGGGTTGCGGCGCGCTCGTTGGCGAAAACGACGCCGCGCCCGTCCAGCCGGACGACGACGGCACCCGCCGGACCGCTGTCGAGCAGTTCGATCAGGCGCGCCTCGCCCTCCTTCAGCTTCTCGGTGAGGCGGTCGGTCTCGACCAGCGCTTCGCGGAAGACGACCATGCCCTGCGCGAGGCGGCCGATCTCGTCCGTCCGGTTCGTGAACGGCACGTCAAGCGCGCGCTGGCCGGAGGTGAGGCGCGCGAGCGTCTGCGTCAGCGTGGCGAGCGGCGAACCGATGCCGCGCGCGAACAGCGCCGCAACGACCGCGATTGCGGCGCTCAGCAGCAGGGCGGCCGAGAAATTGAGGAGTGTAATGGCGAAGATGCGTCGGTCGATCTCGCTGCGGTCGCTTTTCGCCACGACCGCCCAGCGCACGCCGTAGAGGTCGAGCGGCATGATCGCCGCGATCACGTTCATGCCGCGATAGTCGGCGAAGTGGACGACGTCGGACTCGCCGTCCAGTGCCCGGACCACGCCCTCGCTGCCGACGCGTACGGAAAACGCCGTGCCGGGCGCGAAGCGGGGGTCGTTGCGCAGGATCTGGTCCTCGCCGGCGATCAGCACTTCGCCGGTCTCGCCCAGCGGCGGGGCGGAACGGATGATCGAGGCGAAGTTCGCGTTGGGAACGAGCATCAGCGCCGCACCCAGAACGACTCCCGCGCCGTTTTCGACCGGCAGCGCCAGGATCGCGACGGCGTCGTTTCCGTTGGGCGAATAGGTTCCCGCATCCGAAAAGGTCGGCTGGTGGGGCGGATTGGCGGTCATCGCGCCGACGAAAGCCTTGGCGGCGAGACTGCCCGGCATGGCGGAAAGCAGGTTGACGCCGAAATCCGCGCGCTTGCGCACCGAATAGAAGACGGTGCCTGCGCGGTCGACGAGCAGCAGGTCCGGCGCGCCGGTCTCCTGCGCCCATCGCAGCCAGTGACGGTGATATGCGGCGTGGAAGGCGTCGTATCCCGTTTCGGTGGCAGCACTTTCGATGGCCGAGCGCAGTTCGATCGGCCCGGCCGCCTCACCCGCGAAACGCTCGAGGATACTGCGCCGGTCGGCGTCGCCAAGCCGCGCGAAGGCGCCGGAGAGGTCGACGAACTGCGCACGCAGTGCCGGGTTGAGCGTCGCCACGCGCAGGGCCGCGGCCGCGTCCGAAAGATTGGTTCGGATGCCCGTCGCAACCGCGTTGCGCAGGTCTTCGACGCTGCGCTCGGCGGTCTGCAGCAGTCGGTTGTAGGTTCCGTAGGCCGAAAGCGCGGCGACGAGCGTGCCCGTCAGCATGCAGAGCAGCGCGACGAAGACGACGATCCGGGTCGATAGCGAGCGACTTTTCATTGCGTCCCCGTCGGGCCGCCGCTCCTCGCCGGCGGCGATGCCCGGCGAGGATCAAATCACAACATATGTATGCCGGCAACTTGAGGCGCCCGCCCGCCGCCGCGTCGGGCTCAGGACGTGCCTTCGGCGGGCTTGCCGGCGGTCGGCTGGCGCTCGGGCGCGAGGCGGCTCGCGCGCAGGTCGCCGGTCGCCTCCAGCAGCGGATAGGCGACGGCCACGAAGTGCGAGTGGATGCGCTTCAGGTCGCGCAGCACGTCGAGATGCAGCGAACTCGTCTCGATCGTGTCGGGGTTGCGCCCGCGCAGGCGCTCGATGTGGCGCTCGGCCGCGCGCCGCTCGCGCTCGCGGAACTCGACCTTTTCGGCGATCATCTGGCGCGCCATGCGCGCGTCGCCCTGCATGAACACCGCCAGCGCCAGGCGCAGCGTGTCGAGCAGCGCCAGATGCAGCGCCTCGATCTCGGCCATGCCCTCGTCGGAGAAGCGCAGCCGGTTCTTCATCTTCTTGATCGCAAGCTCGATCAGGTTCTTGTCGACGATGTCGCCCGCATGTTCGAGGTTGGTGGCGAACTGCAGGATCTCCATCGACCGGCGCTGGTCCTTCTCGCCCATCGTCTCGGGCGAGATGCGCAGGAGGTAGTGCTTCACGTCCTCGCACAGCCGGTCGACCACGTCGTCGCGCTTGACGATGTCGTCGGCGAGCTTGCGATCGTCGGTCTTGAAGACGGTGATGCAGTCGCGCAGCATCGATTCGAGCGCGTCGCCCATGCGCATCGTCTCGCGCGCGGCCGCGGTCAGCGCCAGCGACGGGCTTTCCAGCGCCGATTCGTCGAGAT